>JAUIGT010000080.1 GCA_030432615.1 Verrucomicrobiia bacterium | reverse complement strand
CTCACGTAGTCGTGCCGGATGCACTCGTGGCCGGCGGCCTCGAGCCGCTCGCGGCTGCCCGGCGCGCCGAAGCGCGCGATCGCGTGGACCGTATTCGCCTCGGCGAGGGAGCGCCCGATCGCGTAGGCGAGCTGACCGGTGGCGCCGTAGACAGGCGCACCTTCCTGCGCAATTCGGGACTGGCCATTGGCGGTCTCGCAGCTGTAGCTGGATTGCGCAGTGGTATGGTTACCAAGGCGGAGGCCGCATCGGCCGGCGGTGGAGCGATCGACGTAGTCGAGCGCGTCATCGGCCTGGCGAGGAAGGCGGGAATTACCGGAGAGCTGCGCCAGTTTCCGAGCACCTTTCTCGGGGCCAGTTCCGTGAACCTGCTGGCCTTGACCCATGCCTACACCGTCTTTCCCAACCTCGGCTGGAAGTCGAAACGCATTCGCCTGATTTCCCGGATCTCGAACGGTGAAGGCGAGATTCTCTACGAGGTTGCGGGGACTGGTGCGACCGGGCGCCAGTGGATCACGAGCGAGTTGACGGCTTCCCGGATCAACCAACTGCTATCGACCACCTTCAACGAGGGGGCCGGACACGACTTTCGCGGGGTGGTAGAAGGGCTCGACGGCGACCTGGCGGGAAAAACGGGCACCGCCTACGGATTCGCCGACAACTGGTTCGTCGGATACAACAACCACTACACCTGGGGTGTCTGGATCGGATTCGATCGCCCCGAGACGATCTATCCCCGGGCCTTCAGCAAGGACAACGCGCTTCCCGTCTGGATGGCCTTGGCCGAATCGCTCGATGCTCCGGGCGAATTTCGCATGCCGTCCCGCAGGGTTCGGCGACCGGTCTGCCTGGTATCGGGAAGACCCGCGACGGACGGGTGTCGGCAGGCGAAGAACGGGATCGTGGCCGATCTTCCCGGGGACGCGGATTTTCCCGAGGGCGGCGCTCCCGGAGAGACCTGCCGCATTCACGATCCAGCCGGCGTTTCCGATGTCGAACTGACCGAGCGGGTTCCGGTGAGCGAACCGGGACTCTACCGGGATGTGCCGGTCGTCGAGGTTCAGCGTCCCGCGCTCACGGGAACCGATCCGTATGGCACCGTGACCGGAACCACCGAGGCGGATGCCCGCTGAGTCGATTTGCATCTTGCCGCTGCCAATGCCGGCGGGTTGCACGGTCCGGCCATGCCACGGTTGGCTTCGGTGAGTTTATGTGAAGGTGTAAAGCGCTGATAGTCAATGTATTGCGGTGACTTCCTCGTGTTTGGTTCCGTTTCGGCATCCCGCCAGCGTCCCAAGTTGGGGGGGCGCCTTTTATCCGCTCCGACCGGCAACATTTCCTACGCCATGAACACGACCTTCTTTTCCGACTCGCCTCGTGAACACGAGACGGCCCGCTTCTGGATTCGTTGGCTCACCTACAGTTTGCTGGTGCTCGGTATCCTCCTGGGATTGGTCGCTCTCGGTATTGCCGTCCTACAGGGCGGAGCGCCGGCGTCGGGCTCGGGAGAGCAGCGCTCGGTAGCAACCGAGAATCCTGTGGAACCCCTCGGAGCGGAGACGGGCCTCGAATCGAAACGGGAAGAGGAGCAGAGCCAAGCGGTTTCTACCCCGGACTCCCAAGCCGCTGACGAGCCGACCGGGGAATCCTCCGAAACAGGTCTCGCCAAGGTTGGAGAATCGGGACCTTCGCTCCGCGAGTTGAAAGCAGCGTCGCGACCCCTGGAGCCCGCCTCCCTCGAAGACCTCGGCGAAACGGAGTCCGCCGAAAAACACCTTTCGGAACTTCCCGCGGTACCGGAAGAGGTCGTTTCGGATTGCGAGAAATTTTTTCCCTCCCAGTTGGATGAGGGAATGAGAATCCGGACCATGGAAGGCCCCGCGAAATGCGACTTCTCGGTCGAGTTCGAGGGGTATGTGAACTCCTGGACCCTGATCACCGTTCCCAAGCTGCCGAAGGACCTGTTGAGCCTGATCGTCGTCAATCCCTCCGGTGATCAGAAATTCGAACTGCAAACGGAAGACGGGACGATTCTGGAAAAAGGGGGCAGCTCCTGGACCTGGGAAGCACCCGAGGATCCCGGCATCTACTGTGTGCGGGTGGTCGAGAAGGTGAACGGCGATTCCATGTGTTTCCACGTCGCGGTGATGGAACCGTGGAACGGAAGCACGATGCTGGGGGACTACCGCATCGGCCACTATCAGGACAAGCCGTTTCGCGACAATCCTCGCTACCAGAAGCCACGCGGGTTCATCAAGATCACCTCCGACCTGGCGGAAACCTGGCTGTCCCCGCATTTCCAGGTGAAGCAGTTTCTCTGCAAGCAGGATGGCGATTTTCCCAAGTATTTCCTGGTGGAGCCTCGCTTGCTGATCAAATTGGAAACCCTTATCGAGCGCCTGGAGGCGAAAGGAATCGACGCCAACCGTCTCTACATTCTCAGCGGGTTTCGGACCCCCTGGTACAACGAGGCCATCGGGAACACCACCTACTACAGCCGGCACCTCTATGGCGACGCCGCCGACCTGTTCGTGGATGTGAATGAGGACGGCAGGATGGATGACCTCGACCTGGACGGCTCGATCACCGGTGACGACGCCCGGGTGATCTATCGGGCGATTCAGAAAATCACCGCGGAGAATACCGACCTCGTCGGCGGGCTCGGTTTCTATGACAACGTCCACTACCGCAATCCCTTCATCCACGTGGATACCCGGGGCTATCCGGCTCGCTGGAGCAAGTGAGCGGGCTCCGGACGATCCGTATTCGAAAGGCGCTCCCGCCACTGCCGTGAATGCACCTGCCAACATCCTCATGTTTCGCGCGGAAACGAGCGAAGGTCGCGAAATCGACGCCGGCGCCGATCCCGTGCTCTCACTGGCCAGTTGCCTTGCCGCTGACGCCTGGGTCTACCTCGGCGAACGGGGACGAGAGGAAACCGAGGACCTTCCCTGTGGGGTCCGATTGCTGGCATGGAACGACTCGCTCGTCGGACATTTCGGGTGCCTGGATGTGGTGATTGCCATTGATGATCCTTCCACGGCGGGGCGATTGAGTCGGATTTTTCCGAACTGCCCATCATTCACTGGGGATCTCATGGCGCGGAAGTCGCCGGACTGGAGCAGTTGGAGTGTCACAATCGAAGCACGCCCTGGCTTCCGGTCATGGAAAGGATTCTCTTCCGCACCTCCTTCCTCGGTGCCTTCCCGCCTTTCCGACAGGCGTGAAGGCCTGTGCGTCTGCCGCTGTGGATCGGGGCGGTGAGGTGACGGCCCGACGTGCGCGCGAGAGATCACGAGTCGTCCGGCCGGCTCTCGCCGATCCGCGTCATTTATTCTGGCGGACCGGGAAATCGCTGCCACACTGAATCCCCTCGTTCTCGAGATCCGGAGCCGACGTGGCGGAACGGTAGACGCAGCGGATTTAAAATCCGTTTTGGGGTTTCCCAAGTGAGGGTTCGAATCCCTCCGTCGGTAGCTCTTTCCCTTTTTAACGGGAGACCTAAGGTGAATCTTCCGCGTTCGGGCAGGTGTCCGGAGCACGCTCGGTTTCCAGGGTGACATGCTCGAAGACTTCGGGGTCGAGGAGGTCCCGCACCTGTTCTTTGATCGCCGCCAACCGGTCATCGTTCACGTCGGTGGCGAGAACCAGATGCGCGCTGAGGACATGACTTTCTCCGTCGATCGACCAGCTGTGAAGGTGATGAAGGGACTCGATTCCTTCGAGCGCGAGAACGCGACGCTCGAAGTCGTTGACATCGAATTCGTCGGGAGCCGTCTGCATGAGGACGGCGAACACCTTTCGCAGGTTGCGCCCCACGTTCCAGAGAACGATCAGGGAAATGCCGATCGAGAGAATCGGATCGATGATGGGAAGGTCCCAGATCATCATCACTCCGGCTCCCACGAGAACGGCGATCCAGCCGAGGGTGTCCTCGAGCAGGTGCCAGCTGACCAGTTTCTCGGTGAGTGAGGTTCCGCTGCGGAGGCGAAGCACGGCGGCGCCGTTGAAGGCCACTCCGACGATGGCCAGGGCGAGCATTCCCGGGGCGCGGACGGGCTCGGGATCTGCCAGCCGGCCGATGGCTTGGTAGAGGACGAACCCCAGCCCCACCATCAGCGTGACGGCGGTGACGAGTCCGCCAAGCAACCGGAAGCGCCGGTAGCCGTAGGTGTGTCGGTCGGTTCGTTCGCGATCGGAAAGGCGATCGAAATACCATGCCAGGCCCAGGGAGAGCGAATCGCCGAGATCGTGAACCGAATCGGTCAGGATGGCGATGCTGTTGGTCCAGAAGCCTCCCGCGATCTCGAGCATCGTGAATCCGAGATTCAGGAAGAAGGCGGTCTTCAGGTTGCCGCGGCTTCGGGGTTCGTGGTGATGATGATCGTGGGAAGACATGGATGAGGACCAGGAGCCGGCTGGAGAAAACCAGGGCCAGGGTGTGCGAACAAAATCCCACACCGCTCGGATTTGAAGAGAAACCAGCGCTGCAAGCGGCGCTCTGTCGGCTTTCGCGGCCCATTCTCCTCCCCGCAGCGTTCCGTCTCACCCTGTTGGGTTCGATCGGGACGGTGGTTTATCGGAGCCTATGGAAGGGAGTCGCGTCCCCTGCAATAAAGCAGGGCTGGTTCGATGAACCAACCCTGCATCGGGAAATCTCCTTTTTCGCGGCAGAGGAGAAGTGCCTGGGGGGGAGAAATTGGCGGATCTCCTAGTCGTGGTCGTGTCCTTCGTGGCTCCCGTGGTCACAGGTGCAGGCATATTCGGCGAGTTCGCAGGTCGGACACTCCTTGAGGTTGAGATTGAATTTCTCGATCACCGTCTTCCCGTCGACATCGGGCTTGATCTGGAGCACCACGGGGAAATCATTGCCTTCGGGCAGCGCCTGGTCGGAGGCAAGGACGTCGCCTTCCCGGGTGAAGGTTAGCAGGGTGGGGTTGACGCGGCTGCCGCCGATCAGGCGAACGACCTGTCCTTCGATGGGAACCGTTTTCCCGTTCTCATCGAGGGCCGAGATCTGCACCTCGCGTTCATCATTCACGAGGAACTCGAGGTGGGGTTCGACGCTGTGGATCACCTTCCCGCCATTGGGACCGGAGGCCCGGTGATCGTGGTCGTGTTCATGGGGGTGTGCGTTCTCGTCGGCAAAGTTCGAGCCGGTCAGGAGGGAAAAAGCAGCAAGCGCGCTGAGAGGAATGCGGAGAGAGGAGAGGGGATGTTTCATCGATGTCTGGAGAGGTTTGTCTGTCGAGAGTCCGACGGACGAACCTTGCCAGCGATTCGGAAAACTCCCGGTGGCCGTGCCTCGCCTCAGTGAAACCGGAGTGAAAACAGGTCCGCACGATCGGCGACCAGGCGCAGGCGAATGGCTTTGCCGCGGAGAGCGGAGAGATCGTGACCGCTTTTCCAGGTCACCGTGGCTTTTACCGAGTCACCCGTGAGCGGAACGGCGTCCTCCAGGGCGAATCTCTGGATGGGTTGTCCGTCTTCGTCCTGAAGTTCGACTTTCACCGAGCCGCCCTCTTCCCGCGTGGCGTAGTTCAAGGTGAGGTGGTTGCCGGAAAAGGTCAGCGGCTTGCTCAGCATCTCTCCCCCCTCGTTGCCCGCACGGAGCGACACGAAGCCATCGAGCCGATAGGTGAAGCGCCGCACCCGGCCGGGAACGGGACCGTAGTAGGCCTCGGTGGCGTAGACCGAGATCTCGTCGGGCTCGCCGGGAAGCTTGAACATGCCCCAGGTCATGTAGTTGCTCCGGTTGCCCTTGCGGTCGGCCGGGGCGGACTCGGGAATGACGGGGTCGTTGAAGCGGCGGAAATTCACCCCGTTCCGGCTGATCATGAAGATGGGCTCGACGCGCTGCCCTTGGTCGGGAAGATAGCGGGTGGGAAATCCGACAAAGAGGTGCGGCGCCCGAAAATAAGGCTGGACGGCGTTGGTGTAGAGATGCTGGTTCGGCGTTCCCTCGGGATACTGGAGATCGTGGTGCGGTTCCCAGTTCACGAAATCCTTCGAGGTGGCGGTGCGGATGGCGCGGTAGCCGCCGGGCTTCCACTCCTTCTCGTTGGCCACTCCCTTGGTGAAGATGCGCCAGTAGGCGCGGTATTCCCCGCGGTGGGAATCCCAGAAGGCGAGATTCTGGGAGTCGAAGGCGCCCTCGGTGATGACCGGTTCGTCGCCGACCTGTTCCCAGTGAATGCAGTCGGGCGACTGGAAGAACATGAGCCCGTGCTTGCCCTTCTCCTTCGAACCGCCCAGCGCCTTGTATCGGGCTTCCGGTGGGCAGTCCGGGTTGGTGTCCTTGAAGGCGGTGAAATTGTGGATGCCGTTCCCGGAGCGGATGATGATGTTGTTTTCCTTGGAGCCTTCCCACTCGAAGAGACCGAGATTCGGCTTCCGCCAGTGGATGCCGTCATCGCTTTCGGCATAACATGTCACCTCGGCGCGCAGCTGCTTGTGACTCTCGGGATCGTGCGCCCATCCGCGATAGATCATCCGGTAGAGATCGCCGTCCTGGAAAAGCGTGTAGTAGCCCGAGGTGTTGCCTTCCCAGGGAGCGTCGGCGGTGAAGACGACTTCCTTCGGTTCGGGGCGATGCAGGTGATGCTCGAGGTCGCCCTTGATTTCCCCGATCAGGAATTCGTCGGCAAAGAGTTCCAACCGATCGTCGAGCGCGATCGGTTCGGCGAAAGCGGACGGGGAAACTGCGAGGGTGAGCAGCAGGGCGGGACGATGCAGGTGACGGAACAACATGCCGGCAGCTTGAGGGAAATGGGGAACCCTGCCGAGTCCGAGATCGCGTAGGGAGTCGCAGGCCACGCAAACCGGCCGCGCGGACCACTTGACCTGATTTCGCGAAATCTGGAGAATAGCGCTCATGTCTTCCCACTCGACCCCCTTTGGTCTGCGACCCGACCCTGTTCATTGGCTGGTTGCGGCGATCGCATTTTTCATCCTGCCATTTCACGCCGGTGCCGATCCCAGGGACGACGGCAGGACCGTGCTCTGCTTCGTCGGCCACAAAACCTCGCACGGATTCGGTGCCCACGAATACGCGGCCGGAAATCGGCTCATCGGCGAGTGGTTGGAGCAGGCCTATCCCGAGGCAAAGATCGAATCGCGCTATTCGGTCGGTTGGCCCGAGGAACCGGACGCCTTTTTCCGCGACGCCGACACGGTGGTCTTCTTCTGTTCCGGCGGAGGCGGGCACCTGGTCAACAAGCACGTCCCTGAATTCGACAAGGTGATGCGCACGGGTGCGGGCCTCGCCTGCCTCCACTACGCGGTCGAGGTGCCGATCGGGCCGAGCGCCAAGGGAATGCTGAACTGGATGGGTGGCTATTTCGAGACGAACTGGTCGGTGAACCCGCACTGGGTGGCGGAGTTTCAGACATTCTCCGATCATCCGGCGGCCAACGGGGTGAAGCCCTTCAAGATCGATGACGAGTGGTATTTCCACATGCGTTTCGTGGGCGACATGGAGGGCGTGACGCCCATCCTGTCCGCGGTTGCTCCCGAGGAAACGATGAAACGGGGTGACGGCCCGCATTCGGGCAACCCGGCGGTTCGGAAAGCGGTCGCGGCGGGCGAGCCCCAGCACGTCGCCTGGGCCTATGAGCGCGGGGAAGCCTATCGCCACGGTCGCGGTTTCGGCTTCACCGGGTTGCATTACCACTGGAACTGGGAGGACGACAATTTCCGCAAGACCGTGCTCAACGGAGTCGCCTGGACGGCGGGATTGGAGATTCCGAAGGAGGGGATCGAGACGGAAACGCCGACCCGGGAGTTTCTCGAAGCGAACGCCCTCGAATTCGGCGGCGAGCAGAATCGCAGGAAGAGTGACGCCGGCAGGCAGTCGGCGGCGCCGAAGCCGGGCAAGCCGGATGCCAAGCCGCTCTACGAGTCGCCGGTCATTGCCCACTCGAGTCCGCCTTCCCACAGCGTCGATATCGATGTCGAGCTTCCCGCCGATTCGAAGGAACTCGTGCTGGTGATCTCCGACGCCGGCGACGGCATTTCCAACGACTGGGCCGACTGGGCGGAGCCGCGCCTGGTGATGGCGGACGGTTCGGAGAAGAAATTGACGGAGATGGAATGGAAATCGGCCGCTAGCGGCTATGCGGGCGTGCACAAGAATGCCAACTGCCAGGGCAAGCCGATGCTGGTGAAGGGCAAGCTGGTCGAGAAGGGGATCGGCGCCCACGCGAATTCGGTCATCGTTTACGATCTGCCGAAGGGCGCGAAACGATTCCAGGCGCGGGGCGTCCTCGATGATGGAGGCACGGTTCGCGGCGGCATGGAGAAGACCCCGACCTCGGTGCGATTCGTAGTTTTCAATGAGTCCACTGGAAGTGCGGGCGTCTCGCCCGCGGATGCCTACGTGAAGAAATCCGGCGAGCCCGGCCGCGATGCCAGCGAAGCGGTCGAGTCGCTTGAGATTCATCCGGACCTCGCGGTGCAACTGTTCGCCAGCGAGCCCATGATCACTTCGCCGAGCAGCATCGACATCGATGCGAAGGGACGTGTCTGGGTCTGCGACGTGGTCAACTACCGCCGCAACCAGGGCAAGCGTGCCGAAGGCGACCAGATCCTCATTCTCGAAGACACTGATAGCGACGGCAAGGCCGACAAGAAGACGGTTTTCTACCAGGGGAACGATGTCGATTCCGCGCACGGCATCTGCGTGCTCGGCGATCGGGTCATCATCAGCGCGGGCGAGGAAATCTTCTCGCTCTACGATCGTGACGGCGACGGCAAGGCCGACCCCGACAGCAAGGAGGTCATGTTCACCAACATCGGCGGTAAGCAGCACGACCATGGAATTCACGCCGTTCACTTCGGGCCCGATGGCAGGCTCTATTTCAATTTCGGCAACGCCGGGAAGCGGCTCTGCGATCCCGAGGGCAACCTCATCACCGACATCCACGGGATCAAGTGCACCAACGAGAACAACCGCCCCTACCAGGAGGGGATGGTCTTCCGCTGCGAACTCGACGGCAGCAATGTGGAGCTGCTGGCCTGGAACTTCCGCAACAACTGGGAAGTCTGCGTCGACTCCTTCGGCACGATGTGGCAGAGCGACAACGACGACGACGGCAACAAGGGCGTGCGGATCAATTTCGTGATGGAGTTCGGCAACTACGGCTACAAGGACGAGATCACCGGTGCCGGCTGGCGCGACCCGCGCATCGGGATGTCCGAGGAAATTCCCGAGCGTCACTGGCACCTCAACGATCCCGGCGTGGTGCCCAACCTGCTCCAGACCGGCGCGGGCTCGCCCACCGGGATCTGCGTCTACGAGGGCGATCTCCTGCCCGAGGTGTTCCGCAACCAGGTGATCCATTGTGATGCCGGGCCCAATGTTGTCCGCGCCTATCCGGTGAAACCCTACGGCGCCGGTTACCAGGCCGAGATGGTCGATCTCGTGAAGAACACCCGCGATCGCTGGTTCCGGCCCAGCGATGTGAGCGTGGCGCCGGATGGTTCGCTTTTCGTGGCCGACTGGTACGACCCCGGCGTCGGAGGACACGGCATGGGAGACATCGAGAAGGGACGCATTTTCCGGGTGATTCCGAAGGGGAATGCTGATGCGGTTCGTTATTCGGTTTCGACAAAGGCAGCCTCCGGTGCGGGCGCTGCTCCCTTTGAGAAAGAACCCTACGCTTGGATCGATTCTCCCAACGCCTCGGCCCGGTATGAAGCCTGGCAGGCTTTCGCGGAGATCGGAAAAGAGGCGGAGACTTGGCTGAGTCGCTCCTCGTCGATCGGCGCCTTCAGCGAGGAAGCCTCGCCTCGGACACGGGCTCGGGCGCTCTGGTTGCTTGCGCGGTTGGAAAATGGAACCAGCCACCTGGGGCAGGCTTTGACCGATGAGAATCCGGATCTCCGCATCGCCGCCTTGCGCGCCTATCGTCAGCGCGACCGCTTTCATCCCGAGTCGCTGCTCGATGCCGTCGAGAGTCTCGTGATCGATCCCGACCCGCGCGTTCGTCGGGAGTGTGCCATCGCCCTCCGGTTTCAGGACGGAGAGAAGGCGGACCAGCTGTGGGCGGCCTTTGCGCGATTGCATGACGGGGAGGATCGCTGGCAGCTGGAAGCGCTCGGCATCGGGGCCGGCGATCGCTGGGACCAGCGCATGGCGGCCTATCGCGATCTGGCGAAGGGCGAAGGGAGCTTCGACCTGACCTTCCGCAGTCGTTCCTCCGACAATGCGGCCGAACTCGCCGCGGCGGTGCTGGAAGCCGGCGCGTCCGCGGATCGGAAGCGCACCGCGCGGATGCTGCGAGCGCTGCACTTCCAGGCGGCCACGCCCGTTCGGGAACAGGCCTACGGACAGCTATTCCAGGAAGGCGATCCGGAGACGGCCCTGTTTGCGGCGGCCCAGCTCGGACCGGATGCCATCGCGAAGCTCGATGGGGGGACTGATCGGCTGGATCAATTGCTGGCCCCGGTTCGCGGCACCGCTGAGTTCGTGAACCTCGCGGAACGGCTCAACCTGACCGGATTTCCCGATGAGCTGGCCGCCTTCATTGCCGCGCATCCCGATGCTTCGGAATCGGTGAAGGCGGCGCAGTTGCTGCTGCAGACCAATCGCGGGAAACTGGTTTACTACCTCCGTGACTCGGACAATTTGCCGCGTGCTTCCGCGGTGGCGCGGGCGCTCGGCAAGACCGGTGACCGGGCGGTCGGTGGCATCCTTGCCGCCGAACTGCAGCGTGAGGAAACGCCGGCGCCCCTGGCTATCGAGCTGGTCAATGCCATGGCCATGAACGGGAGGAGCGGACGCGACCTGCTCAACTTGGCCCAGGAGGGGAAACTGGACGACTCCCTGAAGCCGGTGGCGGCTCTGGCGATTGCCCGCAGCCCCGACGCCGGATTGCGGAATGACGCCCGCGATCTCCTACCGGTCCCGAAGGCCGCCGGAGCCGAGAATTTCCCGCCGCTGCCCGAGCTGGTCGCGAAGAAGGGTAATGCGGCAAAGGGGCCCGACCTGTTCGCGAAGGCGACCTGCGCGACCTGTCACCGGGTGAAGGGGGAAGGCGTCGCCTTCGGTCCCGACCTCACCGAGATCGGCAACAAGCTGAGCCGCGAAGGGATGTTCGAAGCGATTCTCTATCCGAGCGCGGCCATCAGCCATGGTTTCCATGGGGTGAGCATCACGAAAAAGGACGGCTCCGCACTGGTCGGCTACGTCACCGGAGAGACCGACGAAGAGGTGCAACTGAGGCTGCCCGGCGGAGTCGATCAGAGCGTGGACAAGGATGCCATCGACAAGCGCGAGGAACTGCATCTCAGCCTCATGCCGCCCGGTCTCGCCGCCGTCATCGGCGCGGATGGGCTCGTGGACCTGGTGACGTGGTTGGAAACATTGAAGTGAGCCATGTCACTCTTCGATCGGTTCTCTCTTGCAGGAAAACGTCTCTTCCTCACCGGCGGCAGTCGCGGGCTGGGGCGTGAGATGGCGCTTGCTCTGGCCGAGGCGGGAGCGGATGTGGTGCTCACCGGGCGGGACGAGGAGAGCCTCGCCGCCACCGCCGATGACATTCGCGCGCTGGGACGGGAGGCGGATTTTCTCGTCGGTGACATGGGCGATCCGGCCACCTGCGAATCGGTGTGCCGGAAGGCACTCGCCGAACACGGGCCGATCGACATCCTCGTCAACAACGTCGGCGGGCGTCTCGTCAACGTGCCGGTCGAGGAGCAGTCGCTCGAGGATTGGCAGCGGATCATGGACCTCAACGTCACGAGCACCTTTCTCTGCACCAAGCTGATCGGCGGGGAAATGGTGCGGCGTGGTGAAGGCGGACGTGTCATCAACATCGCCTCGATCTCCGGCATGATCGCCAATCGCGGCATTGGCGGGCGCAGCTACGAGACAGCCAAGGCGGCCATCCTTCAGTTCACCCGCGCCACCGCCGCCGACTGGGCGCCGCACGGGGTTACGGTCAACGCCATCTGCCCTGGTGGTTTCATGACCGAGCCGAATCGACGCTGGGCGCGCGAGAATCCGGAGGTCATCGCCGAGTTCGAGAAAGCCATTCCGATGGGGAAATTCGGCGAGCCCGAGGATCTCGGGCCGCTGGCGGTCTACCTTGCGAGCGACGCCTCCCGCTACATGACTGGCGCAGCGCTGGTGATCGACGGAGGCTACACGCTCTGGTAGAGGCCTTGGAGCGCGAGCATCCCTACTCGCTTCACTGGATGGGCTGATGGGCTCCAGGGCGAGCAGGGATGCTCGCGCTCCTTTTTCCTTTCCCATGGCGGATAAACGCGCTGGCGAAGGGGTGGAGAAATGGCCAGAATCGTCTCATGCAGTTCCGATTTTTCTCTCTGTTCGCCTTGGTCGCGTCGGCTGGTTTTCAACCCGCCATCGCCCAGGATGAAACTCTCTTTGTCGCCACGCCATTCACCGATTCCGAAACCTTCACCGGGGGAATCGAAGGACCAGCCTGTGATCGCGAGGGAAATCTCTACGCGGTGAGTTTCCAGGAGAAGGGCAATATCGGCATGGTCACGCCCGGGGGAAAGGCCTCGCTCTTCGTCTCCCTCCCCGAGGGCAGCACCGGGAACGGCATTCGCTTCGATCGCGAAGGGAACATGTTCGTGGCCGACTACTCCGGGCACAATGTGTTCCGCATCGATCCGGCGACGAAGGCCATCTCCGTGCTGGCCCACGAGCCGAAGATGAATCAGCCCAACGACCTCGCCATCGGTCCCGATGGCACGCTCTACGCCAGCGACCCCAACTGGAAGGAAAAGACCGGGCAGCTCTGGCGCATCGATCCCGACGGCGCCGTCACACTCCTCGCTTCCGACATGGGAACCACCAACGGCATCGAGGTGAGTCCGGACGGTGGGACGCTTTACGTGAACGAGAGTGCCCAGCGGAAGATCTGGGCCTTCACCCTGACCGAGCAGAAGACCATCACCGACAAGTGGCTGGTGAAAGAGTTCGCCGATCACGGGTTCGACGGAATGCGTTGCGACGTGGACGGCAATCTCTACGTGACCAGGCACGGGGCCGGGAAGGTGCTCAAGATGACGCCGAAGGGAGAGATTCTGCGGGAGATCGATGTGCTCGGTTCCATGCCGAGCAACCTCTGCTTCGGCGGTCCGGATGGTCGGACGGTCTATGTCACCGAGGTCGAGCACACCCGGGTGGTGACCTTTCGGGTGGACCGGCCAGGGCTTTCCTGGATGCGCTGGCGGGAAGGGGGCAAAAACGGATCCGCGCAGGAATCGGACGGACAAAAGGAAGAGGTTCGCGACTTGTTCCTGGTGGCCGGTCAATCCAACGCCGTCGGGTTCGATGCCGATCCGGCGGAACTTCCCGAGGATCCCAATGACGAGAAGGTTCGCTTCTGGTATCGGGCCGGAGACCCACCGCCGGACGAGCATGATGTCACCAGCGGCGATCGCTGGATCAGCCTGCAGCCGCAGCCCAAGGGAACGCCGAAGCCGAAGGAGGACGGCGTGCCGCGACAGTATGGAAACTTCTCGCATGCCGCCGGCGGTTTTGGTCCCGAGATCGCCTTCGCCCGGACATTGCTCGCGAAGGAGCCCGGCCGAAAGATCTCGATCGTGAAGGCGGCCTTCAGTGGCACCGGGATCGGACAGGATTGGGATCCGGACGCTCCCGGCGAGGCCGGTTCCTGCTATCGGGCGCTCCTCGAGGAAGTGCGCGAGGCGTCTGCGGCGGCGAAGGCGGAAGGCGTCACCCTGCGTCCGCGAGCGCTGCTCTGGGTCCAGGGCGAGAGCGATGCCAAGCCCGGCGAGGTCGAGCTTTACGACGAACGGCTTGCGGAAATGATCGCGTCACTGCGCGAGGATCTCGACGCCCCGAATCTCGCGGCTCTCGTCGCGGTGAATACGCAATTCGGACTCGGGAAGAATCCCCACATGCCGGCCATCGTGGAAGCGCAGAAAGCGGTCGCGGAAAACGATCCCCGGACCGTTTACGTCGATACCGCCGAGGCGCCGATCATCAACGCGGCCCACTTCAGCACCGAGGGAACGCTGGACATCGGGCGCTGGTTTGCGGAAGCTTTCCTGAAACTGGAATCACCGGCAGCGGAGGCGAAAGGAAAGCCTGCTCCGAAAAAGAAGCCACAGCCGGCGCCAGTGAAGATTCCCGAGGGCGTGACGGCCCATCGCGGAATCGACTACGCGACCTTCGGCGAGCGTAAGGTCGCCATGGACGTGTTCGTTCCCGAAGGAGACGGGCCCTTTCCCGGCGTGCTCCTTGTTCACGGTGGCGGATGGATCGGCGGACAGCGCCAGGCCTTCGAGCGCTTTGCCGTGGAACTCGCGAAACGCGATTACGTGGTTGGCAACATCGACTACCGGCTGGCCACCGAGGCGAAGTTTCCGGGCGCGGTGCTCGATTGCAAGGCGGCGGTCCGATGGCTGCGGGCGCATGCGGACGAGTATCGACTCGACCCGGATCGCATCGGCGGCGTCGGCGGATCGGCTGGCGGACACCTCACCGGCATGGTGGCGACGACGGGCCACGATCCGGAGAAGTTCGAGGAGGCACAGAACTCGCCCGGTCAATCCGCGGCCCTGCAGGCGGCTGTCCTGATGGGAGCCGGGGTCGACCAGGTCTCGCGGGTGAAGGAAGCGAAGAACCAGCGCATCGAAAACTGTGTCATCTTTTTCGGAGCCGAGTTTTCCGAGAATCCGGACATCTACGCCCAGGGATCGCCGATCACCCATGTCAGCGAGCAGACGCCTCCGCTTCTCTTTCTCGATGGTGAATTCGACAATCCCGGCGAGCGCTACGTCGAGATGCGGAAGAAACTCGATGCCCTGGGCGTGACCAACGAGTTCGTCATGATCCCCGGCGCCAAGCACGGCCAGTGGGGAAGAGAGCCGTGGCTGACGCCCTTCGTCGAAGCGGTGGACAACTTCTTCCGGGAGCGCCTGCAATGAGCTGGCCACTGGGAGCGCGGGCGTCTCGCCCGCTTCATTGATGGCTTGGTTTGGAGAAATAGCCTTCCGATCGTTCGAGAACCGCGTCCTTCAACTCTCGATCGACGACAGGCTCAAACTGTGAGACTATGAAGGGGTGAAGAAACGCGTTAGCCAGTTGAAACGGCATTGGATGCCGATTGTGGTGATCGTGGCCGCTACTGGAGGCTTTCTTTTTCCCGGGCTGCGCTCGGCGTTGGAGATACGCCGCATTCGTTTTGAAATGTTCGAAGCTGCGCAACAGCAGGATCATTTTGATCAGGTCTTCAGGAGAACTGCCATTCCTTCAATCGAATTCCAAGACCGTCCGTTGGTAGATTGTTTGGAGGTGATTTTCGAGTCGTTAGAAACCCTCGATCCCACCGGAAACTGGAGCTTCGAAATCGCCGACAATTCTGGCGTGAAGTCTATGTGGCGAAAACGTGTGATTCCTCCTCTGGAAAGCGGAAGAACTTCAATCGCTGAGGTAGATCCAAGAAAGCCGGTCACGCTTGAATTGGAATCAGTGTCGCCATATGAAGCGTTGCTTTATGTCTGCGCCTTGGCAGAGGCTAGTCCCGAGTGGGAGAATCAGCACCTTACGATTCAGCCTCACAACTACGGAAACTGGACGAGGCAACCGAAAAAAATGATGGAATTCTATGCCCCCACTTTCGTGCCCGGAGGACCCTATCATGGCCCCGGACCGGTAGACCTGAGGCAGGAATTGCAGAAGAGTTTTGCTGTCGAATTCTATGAGGGAGATCGGTTGGAGTATTTTCCCAGCGAGAGAAGAATTGTAGCCGAAGCAGGTCGAGAAACGCTGGATTGGGTCGAGTCCGCCTTTTATTCCGGGTGCTTTATTCCCAACGAGCCTAAACCATGGCAAGCGATGAAGGAACGAACCACGGTAATGTGGCTGTCACTACTGGAAAAGTTGGAACCGATGCCGTCGTTGTCTTCTACTCTTCCTTCATCAGCGCATTCTTCAGGCTCCGGACCTGTTGATCCGTTCGCGACTTCACTACCTTCCCGATCCAGCTCGACTCAAGCTCTCGAGAATCCTGATCCTTTCGGGCAACCATAGAAGCACTCGCTTTCAAGGTGCCCCTTCCCAAGCAATCAACGCCCGCTTCCGTCCGGTGCCCCAGCGGTAGCCGGAGATGACGCCGGTTTCGCGAATGACGCGGTGGCAGGGGATGAGGAGGCCGATCGGGTTGGCACCGATGGCGGTGCCGACGGCGCGGGACGCTTTGGGTTGGCCGATGGCTTCGGCGATGCGGCGGTAGGTGGTGAGATGGCCGGGCGGGATCGCGAGGAGGGCGCGCCAGACTCGGACCTGGAAGTCGGTGCCGCGGACCCAGGCACGCAAGTGAGCGGGAGCGCGGCCGTTTTTCTTGCGGGAAAAATGGGCGTCGAGCAAGGAAGCTGCTCGGGTG
>JAUIGT010000079.1 GCA_030432615.1 Verrucomicrobiia bacterium | reverse complement strand
CGGGAACCAGTAGGTGGTGAAAAGCAGTTCGCCGATCTGGCGCACGTCGGAGTCGGCCTCGGCCATGGCCTTGAGTGGCTTGAGCACCTTGTCGCCTTCCTCGAACCGCTTGAGCACGCCGGACACGACCAGGAGAAGCCCCCCGGCCACGATGATCGCACCGACGGTGGAGAAGAAGCCGAAGCGTCGGCCTTCCTCGTCCTCGATGTCGAGCAGCATGATGATGAAAAGGAACAGCACCATGATGGCCCCGGCGTAGACCAGAATCTGGAGAATCCCGACCAGGTAGGCATCCAACTGAATGAACAACGCCGCCAGCCCAAGGAAACTCAGGATCATGGCGAAGGCCGAGGAGACGGGATTCTTGTTCGCCACCACCCCGATCCCGCCGATGAGCGCGAGAGCCGCAAAGATGTAGAAAAGAAAAGTCATGAAAAATGGGAAGCTTTCAGATTTCAGTTTTCAGTTGAGCAAGGCGCTCGACTCTCGCGGGAAAGCCCGCTTGCATTCGTTTCGCTGCTGAATCCTGAAGATTGAAAACTATTTGAGTTCGTTCCACTTGTTGACGAGGCCGACGCGCTTGCCGCCGATCTCGTAGAGTCGCTTCTTGTCGTGGACCATCTCGGCCCGGCTGGTGCCGGTGATGGAGTAATCCTTTCGCAGGTAGATGGCCTGCTCGGGGCAGACCTCCTCGCAGAGCCCGCAGTAGATGCAGCGGATCATGTCGATGTCGAATTCCTTCGGCCGCTTCTCGACCTTGGCCCACTTGTCGTCGTTCGGAATCTCCTCGGGCTTGATGGTGATGGCCCGCGGCGGGCAGATGAACTCGCAGAGCTGGCAGGCCACGCAGCGTTCACGGTCCTGCTCATCGGTCACCAGGGCCGGGGCACCGCGGTAGTGCTCGGGCAGGTGGTCGTTCCACTTTTCTTCCGGGTACTGCATCGTCACCTTCTTCTTCCCGCGCACCGTGGCGATGAAGTGGCGAAGGGTGATGCCCAGACCCTTGAAGATGGCGGGAAGGTAGAGTTGCTCCCACCATTTCAGTTTCGGGCGTTTGACGACGATAGCCATGGATTGAAGGTCGTTCGGTTTCGTTCGTTACGGGTTCATTTCACCACCATCAGGATGATGGCGGTCAGGATGACGTTGGCGACAGCGATTTCAAAGAAGAAGACCCAGCCGAGACGCATCAGCTGGTCGTAGCGGAACCGCGGCAGGGACCAGCGGATCCAGATGAAGAAGAGGATGATGGCGACCACCTTGGCGAAAAACGTCCCGATGTGAATCATTCCGTGCCACCACGGCACCTCGGCGGCGGTGCTCTCCGGCGCCAGCCAGCCGAAGGGCAGGCTCCAGCCACCGAAGAAGAGCGTCACCGCGAGCCCGGACCCGATGATCATGGCGGCGTATTCCCCGAGGAAGAACAGCGCGAATTTCATCGAGCTGTATTCGGTGTGGTAGCCGGCCACCAGTTCGGTCTCGCATTCGGGAAGATCGAAGGGCAGGCGGTTCGTCTCCGCGAAGATCGAGGTCATGAAGATGACGAAGGAAATGAAGATCGGGATCGCGAGGAGGAAGCCCTGGAAACTGAGACTCTCGCCCCAGAGCGGCAGCAGCGCCCAGCCGTTGACGGCCTGGTTCTGGACAATCTCCCCGAGGTTGAGCGTGCCGTAGATCATCAGCAGCGGCACGATGGAAAGTCCCAGCGAGATCTCGTAGGAAATCATCTGGCTGGTCGAACGCACCCCGCCGAAGAACGGGTATTTCGAGTTCGACGCCCAGCCGGCGAGCACGATGCCGTAGACGCTGAGGGACGCGATGGCGAAGACGAACAGCGGGCCGACATCGAGATCGGCGATCACCATTTTCTCTCCGAACAACCGGCTGCCGAAGGGCAGCACCGCGCAGGTGAGCAGCGACGGGATCATCGTCAGCGCCGGCGCCATCCAGTAGTAGGTCTTGCGCACGTGGGACGGCGTGAAGTCCTCCTTGAGGATGAACTTGAGGCCGTCGGCCATCGGCTGGAGCAACCCGGCGATACCCACCCGATTGGGACCGACCCGATCTTGGATGGCCGCGGAGACCCGCCGCTCGGCCCAGACGGAATAGGCCACCATCGGCAGGATGACGAGAAACACCAGGCCGACGATCTTGATTGTTGAGATGAGGAGGAAAGTCCAGTCCATCAGGAAAATTCAGTCGAATCTGCTCGGCTCGGCTCAGCCAACGATGATGCCCTTGGCGACCCGCTCGCGCTCGCGCTCCAAGAGCGGGATTTTCTCGTCAGTTTCGAGCAGCGGCACCCCGAGGTCACCGATCTTGCTCAGGGTCAGGCCTTCGAATTCGGCGATCTCCCCGGCCATCTGCTTGAAGACATCCTCGATCAGGTAGATGCCATTGCCGCCGCCGAGCGCCTGGATGAGGTCGCGAACGATTTCCCAGACCTCGCGCGTCTGTCCGGGTCCATCGGTCGCCCGGTTGAGCCGCTGGAGTCGGCCGGTGAGATTGATCATGCTGCCGCGCTTCTCGGAAAAAGCCGCGCCCGGCAGGACCACGTCGGCAGTCTCGGCGGTGGGGTTGGCCAGCGGATAGGTATGGAGAATGAAGTCGAGCTTGCCCAGTTCCTCGGCGGTGAAACCGGCGTCGTCGATGAGATTTTCCTGCAACACCACCAGCGCCTTGATGCGTCCCTGGGCCATCCCCTCGCGGATGTCCTTCAGCGCCTGGCCGGGTTCGTCCAGCCCCAGCACCAGCTTGGCGCCGTTGGTGTTGGGATTCCGGTCCGCCGCCAGCAGGTAGTCGTCCGCTTCGCCGCTGCGCGGCACGATATCGACGAACTCGGTCTTCATCACCGAGGCCAGGCGACGCGCCATGAACAGTTCCTCGTTGGTGAGCCTCCCGGAAGCGATCAGCGCGATCTCGTTGGCCTCGCAACGCCCGAGCGCGTCGGCGGCCGCCTGGATGGCATCGCCCCAAGCGACCGTTTCGTGCCCTTCCGCGCCCCGCACCAGCGGATCGGTCAGGCGCATCTCGCTGTTGAGATAGTGGAAATTGAGTCGCCCGTGATCGCACATCCAGGCCGAGTTGACCTCGTTGTTCTCCCGGGGCGTCAGGCGATAGACCTCGTCCTCGCGACTGCCGATGGTGATGTTGCAGCCGCGGCCGCAGCTGGTGCAGATCGACTTGTCTTCCTTGAGAAACCAGACCCGCATCTGGAATCGGAAGTCGTTCGAAGTCAGGGCGCCCACCGGGCAGATGTCCACGGTGTTGAGCGAGTAGTTGTTCGCCAATTGCTGCCCCGGATGCACCGTGAGAACGGTGTGGCTGCCACGATCCGTGAAGCCGAGCACCGGATCGTCCGCCACCTCGTCGGTGAACCGGATGCAGCGGCTGCACATGATGCAGCGCTCGTCATCGAGCCGGATGCGGGGACCGATGTCCACGTTCTTCGGTTTCTTGACCTTCTGCTCGCGAAAGCGGGAGCCACCGTTGCCGTGCTCGACGCTGAATTCCTGCAACCGACACTCGCCGGCCTGGTCGCAGATGGGACAGTCGAGCGGGTGATTGATCAACAGCAGCTCCATCACGCCCTGGCGACAGGCGTGGGTCAGGTCGCTGTCGGTGCGGATTCCCATGTTCGGCGCCACCGTGTTGGCACAGGCGATCACCGGGCGCGGGATCCACGAGATCGGAAGGTGACCGTTCTCGTCCTTCTCCGGCGGATCTTCACCCGGGCGCGGACGCGGCGGCATGCCCATTTCCACCAGGCACATCCGGCAGTTGCCCGGCGAGGTGAGCTTGGGGTGGTAGCAGTAATGCGGCACCTCCTTGCCCACCTGGCGGCAGGCCTCGATCATGCGCGTGCCCTTGGGGAACTGGTGCCATTCCCCGTCGATCTGCACGTCGACCATTTCGACTGCCGGTTTGCCCTCGTCACTCATGGGTCGGAAAATTCAATCGGATAGCTGGCTGGTTCGTCGGGCGCGGGATCGCTTCAGCGGGCCAGGTGCGCGGCGGCCAGTTCGGTTTCGGGATTCACGATGGCCTCGTCCAGGTCGGGATTCGTCGAGGCCACCAGTTCGTCGCGGAATTTCTGGATGAAACTCTCGGTGGGCCAGGAACAGGCCTCGCCGAAAGCGCAGATGGTGCGGCCATCGATGTTCCGCGCCACCGCATCGAGGGTGTCGATATCGGACGGCGCCGCCTTGCCGGCCACCACGCGATCGGTGATCTTCTTCATCCACAGAGAACCTTCGCGGCAGGGGGTGCACTGGCCGCAGGATTCGTGCGCGTAGAAGGCGTTGATATTGTTCAGCACCCAACTGATGGAGCGACTGTCATCAATGACGATGACACCGCCCGAACCCGCCATCGATCCGCAGGCCGCCAGGGTGTCGAAATCCATCGGGATATCCTCGAGTTTCAGCTCGACGTCTTCCCCGCCCTTCTTGATCTTGAAGGTCTCGTCGCCGCGCAGAACCTTGGCCGAGGATCCGCCGGGAATGACGGCCTGGATCTTGCGCCCCGGCTTGAGGCCGCCGCACATGTCATTGATGACCTCGCCGAGCGTCACCTTGCCGACCTGCACCTCGAAATAGCCCGGCTTCTGCACATCACCACTGACGCAGAGAATGCGGGTCCCGGTATTGTTCGGCGTGCCGAGCTTGGCGTATTCCTCACCGCCCATGTCGAGGATGTGCTTCACGTGACAGAGCGTCTCCACGTTGTTCACGATCGTGGGGCAGAGATAGAGCCCCATGGCGGCCGGGAAGTAGGGTGGCTTGATCCGCGGGTAGGGACGTTTGCCCTCCAGCGACTCGATCAGGCCCGTTTCCTCGCCGCAGATGTAGGCTCCGGCTCCGCGGTGCACGTAGATCTCGAGATCGAAATCCGAACCGCAGATCCCCTTGCCTAGAAAACCCTTCTCGTGGGCCTCGGCGATGGCCTTCTCCAGGATGGCCGCACCTTCGGGAAATTCCTCCCGGATGTAGATGTAGGCCAGCTTCGCCCCCACCGCGAAACACGCGATCGCCATCCCCTCGATCAACTGGTGGGGATCCTGGTGGATGATGTAGCGATCCTTGAACGTACCCGGCTCGGACTCGTCGGCGTTGCAGATCAGGTAGACCGGCTTGGTGTTGTTCGGCGGGATGAACCCCCACTTCACACCCGCCGGGAAACCGGCACCGCCACGGCCGCGGACCCCGGCCTTCTTCACCTCGTCGGTGATGGCCTGCGGTTCCATGGCGACCGCCTTCTTCAACTGCTCGTAGCCGCCCTCGCCGAGGTAGGTATCGATGGACGGATCCCACCCTTCCCGGTCGACATTCCGGAAGATCATCCGGTGCTCGTTCGGGTGCGGCTCCTTGCCGGCGAGGTATTTGATGGCTGCCATCGGTGGAAAAAGGGAGAAAAAACAGGGGGGGGGTCAGTCGCGGTACTTCGAGAGCAGGGTCTCTGCGTCCTCGACTTTCTCGTGAAAATCGTCGTTCACCATGCAGACCGGGCCGGTTCCGCAGCTGGCGAGACATTCCGCGAACTCGATCGAAAACCGCCCATCCTCGCCCACGGCGATGGGATGATGGTGGGTGACGCCCGAGCGATCGATCTTGGCCGCCTTGCAGAGCGACTCCATCAACTCGGCACTGCCCGCCATCGCGCAGCTCAGCGTCCGGCAGACACGGATGTGATACTTGCCCGGGGCCGACTGCCGGAAGCCGGGATAGAACGTCACCACCTCCAGCACCTTGATCGGTTCCAGCTCCAGCTTGCGGGCCGCCCACTCGACCGCCTCTTCCGAGATATAGCCGAAGTGATGCTGCAACGCGTGCAACACCGGCAACACCGCCGAGCGCTTGCTCACCGGATAGTGAGTGATGCGCTCGTCGATTTCCTTCTCGAGTTCAGCGGGAACTTCCATGGGGACAGGATTCACAGGATTTCAGGATTTTCTGTTTTCCCGTTTCGAAACTTTCTTTTGAACTGAAGACTCCCACTTCCGAAATTGATGAGGAGCCCGACTTCGAGCTCGGTGGCATTCAGGTAGTTCACGGTTTGGACTTCATGAATCGGAGCAAGAGCTTCCACTGCTTTCAGTTCCACAATCAGCCGGTTTTCGATGAATAAATCTGCTTTGAAATCGCCGACCACTCGGCCGCGATACTTCACTTCAATCTTCTTTTCCACCACCACATCCAGACCCAGCAACGCCAGCTCGATCGCCAGTGCCTTCTGATAAACGCTCTCCAGAAAGCCCGCGCCAAGCTCTCGGTGAACCGTCATGGCGGCCCCGATCACCCGATGCGTCAACTCGTCCTTCATTCATAAAAAATCCAAATAATCCTGTAAATCCTGTCGGAAAATTCGTGGTCGATCAGCGATCACACTCGCCCATCACGAAATCGAGACTGCCGAGGATGGCGACCACATCGCTCATCAGGTGCCCCGGCAACACGTGCGGAAGAATGCTGAGGTTCACGAAGGAAGGAGCCCGGATCTTGAGCCGGTAAGGCACGCCCCCACCCTTCGAATTGATGTAGAAGCCGAGTTCGCCCTTGGGATTCTCGGCCCCGAAATAAACTTCGCCCTCCGGCGCGTCCAAGCCCTCGGTCACGAGAATGAAGTGGTGGATCAGCTCCTCCATCTTCATGAGCACCCCCTCTTTCTGGGGCAGGCGCTGCTTGGCGTCGGCCACGTTGATCGGCCCGTCGGGCAGGTCGGCCATGGCCTGGCGGAGAATGCGGACACTCTGGCGCATCTCCTCCATGCGGACCAGGTAGCGATCGAAGCTGTCGCCATATTCGCCGACCGGGATGTCGAAATCGTAGCGCTCGTAGTCGAGGTAGGGATGCGCCTTGCGCACATCGTGCTCTACGCCGGAGCCGCGCAGGTTGGGACCACTCAGCGCCCACGCGATGGCGTCCTCCTTCGAGATCACGCCCACATCCTTGGTCCGATCCAGGAAGATCTTGTTCCGGGTCAGCAACTTGTCCACCTCGTCGAGGCAGACGAGCAATTCGTCGCAGAATTTCGCCAGCGAATCGAGAAAACCGTCCGGCAGGTCCCGAGTCTGGCCACCAACCCGGGTGTAGCTGGTGGTGAAACGCGCCCCTGTCAGCTGCTCGCTGAGGTTGTAGACCGTTTCTCGCTGCGTGAAGGTGTAGAGGAAGACCGTCATCGCCCCCACGTCCATGGCATAGGCGCCCAGCCCGAGCAGGTGAGCGGAAATGCGCGCCATCTCGCAGGCGATCACGCGAATGGCCTTGCCGCGCGGCGGCAACTCCCAGCCCATCAGCTTCTCGACGGCGAGCGCGTAGGCCACGTTGTTGGCCAGCGGCGCCAGGTAATCCAACCGGTCCGTGTAGGGCACGAACTGGTTGTACTGCATGTTCTCCGCGATCTTTTCGTCGCCGCGGTGAAGGAAACCGACGTCGGGCTCCGCCTTGGTGATCAACTCGCCGTCCAACTCCAGGATCAGGCGCAGCACCCCGTGGGTCGCCGGGTGCGAAGGTCCCATGTTCAGCACCAACTTCTCACCGATCAGGTCTTCGGTGGATTGCTGGTATTCCTCCACTGCGGCGGAAGCCCGGGCGATCTTCGCCGCCGGGTCCGGAGCTTCGATTTCCTGGGTCGAGGTCGACATGGAGACAGGTGCAGGGAGAGCGTTCGTGGCCGTGATCTGGCCCGAATGGCCGATTATCGGACTGCGCTTTCAGACGGTCAAGGTGAGTTTGTGAAAAATTTCACAAAGTCCGGCGCGAGGAGAGCCCTTCGATCGGCTCATTACAATTTACGTCGCTGATTGTACTGGTAGATTCAGGAGGCTCGCGAACGCTTTACCATCATGGAAAACTCCCCCCATTCTTCATCCACCGGCTCTCCTCCCGAGAAGAAGCGCAACCTATTCACCAGCCTGATCGTCGGCGGGATCGGCGCCCTGTCGACTGTCTATCTCCTCAACCCCACCGCGGGCTTCTTCGAACTGATCCCGGACAACGTCCCCGTCTTCGGGAACCTGGACGAGGCCGCCGCGGCCGCCCTCCTCATCAGCGCGCTGGCCTACTTCGGCATCGACCTGGGCAGCCTCTTCGGCAAGGTCGGTCGAGCCGATCGAGCGAAAAAAGGCAACGGCGAGAAGACCACCATAGACGCCGAGTTCGTCGAACGTTGAGTCAGTTTCCCGACGAGGGAACGTCACATCCAGGGAGGGGCAAACAAGTCCTCTTGGGCCCGGTGGTAATTTTCCCCCGGAATCCCGCTTTACTCGGGCAGTCGTCTTCGCTAGACTCCGCGCCCTGATTTGAAACATCCCCCTATGGAAAATCTTCCCAAAAACTCCACTTCCATGAAACCCGCTCATCTCGCCATCCTCCTGGTCATTCTCGTCCTAGGTATCGTCAACCTCCTCGCCGGTCTCGGTGTCATCGGCGGATCCGGTGCCGGTTCGGGCGGGGGCAGCAGCGTTGAATATCGCGTCATCACCCCCGTCGAAATGGACAGCATCGGCTTCAAGGCCGTCGCTTCCGCCGAAGGCGTTGAACCCGACGAGGAAGGCAAGATGAACCTTCCCGGCGCCAAGGTCGTCAAGCACGCCCTGCTCCAGACCACCCTCGACGAACTGAAAAAGGAAGGCTGGGTCCTCACCAGCATCACCCCCGACAGCCTCTACGTCTTCAAGAAATCGAGCTGAGCCCCCCCCCGGTCAGCGACATCGCGAACTTTTCTCCGAAACCGCCCGGCTGCCTGTCAGCCGCGGCGGTTTTTTCCTGGTCGCCCGTTCACTCGAGAGGGCTGGGTCGCGAGCCCTACCCTCTCGAACTGACGCGGGCCGGCAATCAACAGAACGCGGTCGGCGCGCTGGGCACGAAGACACTGGCCATACCGGCGGCATCGGCGGCCTGGATTCCCGCCTTTCCGTCCTCGAACACGAGGCAATCGGCGGGATCGACTCCCATCCGTTCCGCCGCCAGCAGGAACATGTCGGGAGCGGGCTTGCCGCGTTTCACGTCGGCGGGCGTCACGATGATCTCGAAGTAATCCCGCAATCCCACGTGCCGCAGCTCGGGGTCCACGATGGCGATGTCACTGCCGGTGGCCACGGCGATCTTCTCGCCCCGGCCGTGGAATTCACGCACCAGCTCCGCCACTGCGGCGACCGGGGTCAGCTCGTGGAGATGACGAACGAACCAATCCAGCTTCGTCTCGTGCACCGCGTCGCCATCGAGAGCGCAGCCGTGCCTGGCGTTGAGTCCGGCGACGATCTCGCGATCGGGCACGCCGGCGCCGGCGTAGAACTCCGCCTCGGTCCACTCGAACGGCGCCCCGTGATGCCGAAAACTCGCGGTCCAGGCGCGGTAGTGCAACGGCATGGAATCCACCAGGGTTCCGTCGCAATCGAAGATGTAGCCCGCGAAGGAGCGGTCGGGGAGAGTCAGGTTCATGGCTGGTCGGAAAGAGGGAATCGCGCCGTGGATTTTGAGACGCAGGGAGGCAGGCAACCAACCGGGAACGACCGAAAAGTAAAGCGATTCTCCCGGCGAAAACCCTCGAGGATCACTCGTGCCGGAGTGCTTCCACCGGGTTCATGCCGGCGGCGCGGAAGGCGGGATAGATGCCGAAGATCACCCCGGTGAGCACGGAGATGGTGAAGGCCATGGCCGGCGCCCAGAAACGGATGATGGTGATCATGTCGGCGAAGTGCGTGATCAGCAGCGGCACCGCCAGTCCCATGGCGACGCCGAGAAGTCCTCCTGCGCCCGAGAGCAGGATGGTCTCGATCAGGAACTGCATCACGATGTCCCGTTGCTTGGCTCCGAGCGCCCGGCGAATGCCGATCTCGCGGGTCCGCTCGGTTACGGTCGCGAGCATGATGTTCATGATCCCGATCCCGCCGACCAGCAGCGAGATCGCCGCGATCGATCCGAGCACGATGTTGAAGATCTGCTTGGTTCGCTCGGCCCGTTTGAGCAGTTCGATGGGCACGATCATCCGGTAGTCGAGCTTCTTGTGATTCCGCTCCAGCAGGTGACGAATGGCAGCCGCCGCCGCCACCACGCGCTCGGAGGGATCCCCATCCTCGGGCACCTCGATCTTCACCGTCACTTCATGGAAATCGACCTTCTCGGCCTCGAAACTCCCCGAGCGGTACTTCATCAGCACCTCGCCGAACCGCTCCACGAGGGTCGTCAGGGGAATGAGCATTTCCATCGCGGTCTGCCCATCCGCGCCGGCACCCGAAGTTCCATCGCCACCACCGCCGCCTCCACCTCCCATCATGCCCCCTCCTCCACCCATCGAGGCCGCCGATGCGGTGTCGGACTCGATGATGCCGATGACGCGATAGTAGCTGCTGCGCAGGCGGATATCCTTCCCGATGGGACTGCTGAGCGGAAAAAGCCTGTGGGCCAGTTCCTCGGTAATCACGCAGACATTGGCGCGATCCTCCATCTCGATCTTGTTGAAAAAGCGCCCCTGCTCGAGCTTCCGATTCCTCATCTGCGGGTACCACGGCACGGTCCCGAGGACGTCGGCATCGACACTCCGCGATACGTTCCACAAGTAGTCCTTGAACCGTCTCCCCGGCACCACCACATCCACGCCCGGAACCGTGTTGCGGATCTGCTCCAGGTCCCGATAGGTCAGGCCGTAGGACAGGATCAGGCTGCGCTGCTCCTCGCCGGCGGTGGCGTCGTTGGTCGGCTTGACGCTCTGGAGAATGATGTTCTGGCTGCCGAGATTCTTGATCTGCTCCTGGGCCTCGTAGCTGGCGCCCTCGCCGATGGCCAGCATGGCGATCACCGACGCCACTCCGAACACGATCCCCAGGGCGGTGAGCATCGAGCGGAGCTTGTGCATCCAGAGGCTCTTGATGCCCAGGATCACGGACCGCTTGAGACGGAACAGGGAGAGCGCTCTCAGCTGTCGAATCACGTCCATGTACTCACTCGTGCAAAAACCCGCATCCGCCGGCACTCAGGCCGTTACCGCCTTCTCTTCCGCGCCCTTGCGACGACCGCCATCGACGCCCTTTTCCGTGTTCGAATCGAACTCGATGAGACCGTCCCGCAGGCGAATCACCCGGGGCGTGCGCTTCGCCATGCCCTCGTCATGAGTGATCATGATGAGCGTTTTCCCATCCTCGTTGAGCTGGTCGAAGATGGACAGGATGTCGCCACCGGATTTCGAGTCGAGATTCCCGGTGGCCTCGTCCGCCAGGATCACCGCGGGATCGTTGGAGAGCGCCCGGGCAATGGCCACGCGTTGCTGTTGTCCGCCCGACAACTCGGTCGGACGGTGGTCGAGTCGCTTGCCTAGCCCCACCCTTTCCGCCAGTTCGACGGCGATCTCGCGACTCTCCTTTTCGGAAACTCCCTGGTAGTAGAGGGGCACCTCGATGTTCTCCACCACCGTCAGTTGCTGGATGAGATTGTAGCTCTGGAAGATGAAGCCGAGCCGCTTCCCCCGCACTTGGGAGAGGTCGTCGTCGTGCAACCGCGCCACGTCCTTTCCTTCCAGCAGGTATTCCCCGAGCGTCGGCTGGTCGAGACATCCCAGGATGTTGAGCAGGGTGGATTTCCCGCATCCCGACGGCCCGAGGATGCTGATGTAATCCCCTTCCCAGACCGTCAGGTCGATGCCCTGGAGGGCTTTGACGGTGAACTCTCCCATCTGGTAGTGCTTCTCGACGCCGCGAAGCTCGATGATGGGTCTGCGACCTGACGGGGACATGAGGGGAAAGGATTCGAAAAAGCGATGGAAGGAGCGAGGGCTCCTAATGAAGCACGAAAACGGAAAATCGAAACGGGCGGCGATCTCGGTGGGCCGTCACGGCGCCTCCTCGGGTCGTTTCACCGTTCCGCCGCCGCGCGGGCTCCGGCCGGATCATGCGTCCTTCTTGGACTCGGAATCGCCCGCTTCCGCCATACTGGCGGGAACCAGATCATCCTCTTCGAGCGGATCGTAGTCGTCGGGCATGCGAAGAGCGACACTGTCACCCTCTCCCAGCCCCTCGACGATCTCGATGAACTCGTCGTTGTAGTTCCCGACCTGGACCAACTGGCGCTTGTACTCTCCACCATCGCGGAGGAAGACGAACTGCTGGTCCTTTTCCACGAACACCGCCTGCACCGGGATGTAGAGGACGTCTTTCAGCTCATCGACGATGATCTTGACCTTGGCCGTCATGCCCGGCTTGAGGAAATCGTGGGTCCCCTGGATCTCGACCGTGGAGGGATATACCTTCAGCGAGGGATTGTAGCGGGAAGCATTGGAATCGGGAAGCACCGCGACCTTCGACACCCTGCCATCCAACACCTTGTCGGCCTCGGCATCGGCGGTGATGACGGCCCGCTGTCCCAACTCGATCTTCTTGATATGGGACTCGTGGATGTCCACGTCCACGCCCAGGCGGGACATGTCCGGGATGGTGATGATCGGCTGGCCCAGCTTGAGGGTGGCGCCTTCGGAGATCGCGTCGTAGTAGCGCGAGGTGTAGTAGTTGTCGTTGGCCCCGCCGTAAGCCACGAGGCCGGGTTTCTCGGCGTAGATCACGCAACTCTCGAGCTGAGTCTGCAGGTCCTCGCGCTTCTTCATCTCCAACTCGTAGCGGCGCTTGGCGCTGCGATACTTGGCCTGCGCCCGGGCCACGGTGGCGATGGCTTCGCGCTTCTCGCGGATCAATTCGAGAAGGGATTCCTCGTAGTTGGAGAGCATCTTCTCGGCTTCCTTCGGAAACTCGTAGTCGCGGAACAAACCCAACTCGGTCTCCTTGGTCTGCAGGGAAAGTCTCGCTTTCTCCAGGCCGACCATCTCGTTCTCCAGGGTCTGCTTGGTGATGAACTCCTTCTCATGGAGCCGCTTGGCGCCCTCGACGGATTCGGTCACCACGGCCAGCTCGGTCTTGGCGACCAGGGCCTCGTCCTTCAGCCTCCGCATGGTCTGCTCGGCCTCGCCCTCGCCCAGTCGATCAGTCTCCAGGAGAATCGCGAAGTCCACCGTGGCGGCCTGGCTCTCCCGGGCATTCCCGGTGAAGGGCGAATCATCGGTGGGATCCTGGTCGGTCAACAGGGTCTGGGCATCGAAACTTTTCAGGATCTGCTCGGTGGCGTCCTGCTCATAGGCCATGATGGTGTCGGAGTCGTAGGGCAGGCTGAGCGATTGGAGGACTTCCCGCGCCGCTTTCTCCCCGACGAATTTCTGGAAATCCAGCAAGGCGAACCGCAACACCTGTCGGGTCAATTTCACTTCGCTGAGGCTTTCGCTCTCTTCGATCTCCAAGCTCTGCTTCGACTCGGCGTAGGCGGCCTCGGTCTGCTGAAATTCCACGTCGTGATCAACGATCATTTCCTCGATACCGGAAGGGTCGAGGCGCGCCAGCACCATCCGGTTCTCCACGTCTTCCTGGGTAATCTGGTACCCCTCGTCCACGATCTCGAGGATCTTGGTGCCGGCGTTGATCTTGACCTCGTTCTTGATCTCCAGCGACTGGAGCGCGTGGATGTTCCCACCCTCCAGGACATCAATCACGAGATCGCCGCGCTTGACCTGAAATTCGGGCAGGGTGGTATCTGCCGCAGCCCCGCCCTGAGTGCCCTTGATGGCAATCACAGCGGCTACAGCAACAATGGAAATTCCCGTTATGAGGATCGGTTTTTTACTCATCAGCTTGGCCCTCTTCCTCCAGTTTCTTCACCCACGACCCGTCTTGGTTAATATAGAGGATGCCCATATCCTGCCAAAGACGTAAACGCGCTAAGGTGTGGTCCACGAGGGTTGAGGTTCGCTGATTGAGAGAGTTGACGAGGTCACGCTGGGCATCGACGAGGTCGCGGGCTTCGCCCTGTCCCAGGTCGCTCAGGAGCCTCTGCTCCTCCAGGCGGCGTTCCGCGAGGGCCACACCGAGCTGGGAGATCTCGTAATTGCGCTTGGCCTGCTCCAGAGCCCGCCAGTCGTCGTAGATCTGCAGACGCACCTGGTCGTGAGCCAGAGTCTCCTCGCGCTTGGCCCGCTCCAGCTCGATCAGGGTGGAGCGGAAGAAGTTTCGCTCCGCCTTGCGATCCAGCGGCAGGTCCAGTTGCAGCCCGGCCGACCAGGACCGCCGTTCGAAATTGATGTTGGGCGTGATATCGCCCGGATCGCTGATGGCCTCGTAGCCGCCCACGGCATCGAGTCCCGCCTGCAACTCGACCTTGGCCACCTCGATGCGCCGCTCGGCATCTTCGACCTGGTCGCCAACCGTCTGCAGGTCGGGTCGGGCCACGAGCGCCACATCGACCGCCTCGGCCCGCTGAATACCGGGATCCTCGATCTCGAGACGATCCAGCTCGTCCTCGTCGAGAACGAATTTGTCTTCCACGGGCAGGCCCAGCTCGATTTTGAAGGCATCGAGTTGCCCCTGGTAGTCGCGGATCGCGTTGACCCACTGGCTTTCCGCCTGGAGCATCGCCTGGCGCAACTGGCCCAGCTCGGTCTGGGTGCGACGATCTTCTTCCGCCAAGGCCTCTTCCCGTTCGACGTTCTTCCGAAACCCCTCGTAGGCCACCCAGTTGTTTCGCACCGTGTCCCGCGCCTGGAGCACGTTGTAGTAGCGGGAAACGATATCGACGATGAACTCCCGCCGATAGTTCGCAAAATCCCGAAGCGCGTAGAGGAGATTCCGATCGGCCTGGGTGAGATTTTCCAGGGTCACCTTGAATCCCCCGCCCTTCAGCAGCGGCTGCGTCAGGGTCACCGCCAGGCGCGATTGGTTGATGGAGCGCTCTCCGGCCACGAATTGCAGGAAGTCGGAAGTGAAATCCGCGGCCAGCCGCGCCCCGGTCCGCTGCAGCATGGTGAAGCCCACCGACTGGCGCCGGGTGAAGGTGTTCGTCGCGATGAGTCCATCGACCTCGCGCTCGATGATCTGGGTGACCGTCCGCGTCCGCACCGCGCCGGTCTCCGGATCGAGCAACGGGTCTCCGGTGAGGGGGTCGATGATGTCTTCCTCCACCTGGACCTCGATCTTCTCCGGCGGCTGATCACCGGCGAGCGAGTTGCTCTCGACGCCGACATCCAGCTCGCCATAGAAAAGCGGGGCCAGTTCGTGACGAGTCAGGGTCAGGTCGAGAGCCTGCAGGTAGAGAGTCTCCTTCCGGGCCAGGTAGGTGCGGTTGTGATTGATGGCGAAGCCCAGCGCATCAGCGAGCTTCAACACCCGGGCATCCTTCTCGATCTCCGCCATCTTGCCGAGATACTCGGCACGGGTCGTGTTCTTCTCGAGTTCGTCGAGCGACTCCATCTCGCCCTCGGTGATGTCGAGAGACTCCGGATCGACATTCTCCACCTGCCCCGTCTTGCCGAAGAGAATCTTCTTCGTCTCCCGGTCGGCCATCTTCTCGTAGAAACCGGGCGCACACCCCCCGAGGACGCCCAGGCAAGTCACCGCCAGCGCCACCAATCCGACCCGCCGCTCCCGGCGACGGCCACTCTCTCTCGTCTGTCTGTTTCGCATTTCCTCCGGCCGCGCCGGCAACCCGCTCTCTTTCGTTTTTTCGGACCTGAATCGCAATGACGCGAATTCGCCAAAATCGGGCGCATCTTGACGTCAAATCCCCTTGACGCGCAAGACTTTCGCACCACGAACGGATTCTCGTTTCAGCGAAACGAGCGCCTCGTTGGCCTGGTCGAGGCCATACTCGGTCACTTCGGGCCGGATGGGGATTTCTCCGGCGACCGGCAGGAACTCCGCGATATCGGCTCCGGTGATGTTGGCCACCGACTTGATCTCGCGTTCCATCCAGAGATCATCGTGATAGTTGATGCCCAGCAATTCCTCGCGATCACCGGCTTCCTTTCGAATCGCGTTGATCACCAACCGCCCTCCGGGGGCGAGGCTCCGCAGCCCCTCGACGACCGGTTTCCAAGCCGGTGTGGTGTCGATGATGGCGCGGCACGGTTCCGGAGAACGCTCCTCGGTCGCCCCGGTCCAATCGGCTCCGAGTTCGCGAGCGAATTCCCGGGAGCCCTCGTCGCGGGCGAACACGAAGACCGGCGAGTCCGGATAGAGATGTCGCGCCAGTTGCAGCACCAGGTGCGCGGAACCTCCGAACCCCGTCAGCCCCAGCGGTCGTCCGTTTTCGAGATCGGTGAGGCGCAGGGCCCGATACCCGATCGCCCCCGCGCACAGCAACGGCGCCGCCTCGGTGTCGGAATAGAGTTCCGGAATCGGAAAGGCATAGTTCTCGGGAACGGTGAGAAACTCCGCATAGCCACCGTTGACGTCCCGCCCGGTCGCCCGGAACGCCTCGCTCAGGTTCTCTTCGGGCCCGCCGTCGGAATGGTGAATCCATCCCACCCCGACGCGATCCCCCTCGCGATGCCGGCCCGCACCTTTCCCGAGCCCGATCACTCGCCCCACGATCTCGTGCCCCGGCACCACGGGCAGGCTCGGCGGAGCGGTGCGCCCCTCGATCTCGTCCAGTTCGGTGTGACAGACTCCGCAGGCGGCCACCTCGATCAGCACTTC
>JAUIGT010000666.1 GCA_030432615.1 Verrucomicrobiia bacterium | reverse complement strand
CCGTTCTCCTCGAAGCCGAGGTGCCATTTCCCGACCATGGCGGTGGCGTAGCCGGCCCGGGCGAGGAGGGAGGGCACGGTGACCTGGGTTTCCTCGATCAGGGGATGCTTCGGCCACTTCGAGACATCGGTCCGAAAGGGATAGCGCCCGGTCATGAGTCCGTAGCGGGACATGTGGCAGAGCGGTCCCGGCGCGTGGGCGTCGGTAAAACGCATGCCCTCGGCGGCGATGCGATCGATGTTCGGGGTCGGGATCTTCGACTCGGCATGGTAGCACCCGGGATCGCCGTAGCCCATGTCATCGACGAGGATGACGATGATGTGGGGCGGGGCGGCAGTGGCGAAACCGGAAATCGCAAGCAGCGCACCAAGGAGCGAGACAAGGGGAAACTTCATTTCTTCGGATTCTTCTTTGGCTTCAATCGCGAGGCATACTCGGGACGTTCGCGCCACGCGTCGAAGTAGGGCTCGTACTCCGGCATCTCGGTCCAGTAGCGGCGAAGAGGGTAGCGGGGATCGATCTTCCCCTCGGGGTAGTCGGCTCCGCGCTGGCTGGCTTCCACGGAAGCGTTCCACTGGTCGAACTGCTCGCGCAGGTGCTGGAAGAGTTCGGGTTTTTGCTCGGCGAGATCGCGTGACTCCTTCGGGTCGGCCTCGAGGTCGTAGAGCTGGAAGTCGCCCTTGGCGAAATCTTCGGAGACCAGTTTGTAGCGATTGTCGACCAAGGCGGCGCGACCCTGGTGACGGAAGGGGATCGGCTTTTCCCGTGGTCCGACCTCGCCGTCGAACAGCGGTCTCAGGCTGAGGCCGTCGAGCGGCGCGGGCAGGGAATCGGGCACGATCCCGGCCACTTCGGCGAGGGTCGGGAGCATGTCCATGGTCGCGGCGGGATACTGGGTGACGCGGGACTCGTTGATGACCGCGGGCCACTCGATGATCGCGGGCACGCGGAGCCCGCCCTCGTAGATGTCGTTCTTGAAGCCGCGCAGGCCGCCGACCGTTTCCGGGGTGATCTTCGGCAGGCCGCCGTTGTCGCTGCAGAACCAGAAGAGCGTGTTCTCCGCGATCCCCATTTCCCGCAGCCGGCTCCGCAGGGTGCCGATGCCACGATCCATGGCGACCAGTTCACCGTAGTGATTGGCGGAGGAGGCATCGAGATCGCCAAAGGGATCCTTGTCGGTCTCGGAAGCCACGAAGGGACTGTGCGGGGTGCCGAACCAGACCACGCTGAAGGTCGGTTTTCCCCCTTCGCGATGCTGGTCGATGAATTTCAAGGCCTCGTCGATGACGATCTCGGAGGAGTCGCCCTCGAATTCCTCGAACTTTCCATTTCGGCTGAGCAGGGGATCGCGGTCGAAGAAGTTGGTGACCGAGAGCCACTCTTCGAAACCGAAGGCGCCGGGGCTGTGCTCGTCTTCGGCGAGGATGGGAACCCCGGGACCGCGGATGCCGTTGAGGTGCCACTTGCCGAAGTGCCCGGTGACGTAGCCGGCATCGCGCAGCAGCCGGGCAATGGTGGTTTCCTGGAGATGGAGGGCGTAGCCGTGATTCACGACTCCGGTGCGATTGTTCGAACGTCCCGTCATCACGCTGGCGCGGGTGGGCGAGCAGTTCGGTGCGCCGGCATAGAAGCGATCGAAGCGCAGGCCATTCGCGGCCATGGCGTCGAGGTTCGGCGTCTCCAGGACCGGGTGATCGTAGTAGCCGGTCTGGCCCCAGCCCATGTCGTCGGCCATGACGAGCACGATGTGGGGACGGTCGGCGGCGTGGATCGAAGAGAGCAGGGCGGCGCTCAGGGCGACCGCGGCGGAAAGCAGGGAGTTCTTCATGAAACCGGTGGAGTCGAAAGAGAGGAACTCAATCCTTGGCGATCCACTGGACGGCGTCGATGACGAGGTATCCGTCGGTGCCTTCGTTGACGATCGTCACCTTGCCGGGCTGATCCTCGCCGAATTCGAATTCGCCGAGCGAAACGAAGAGTCCGTCGATGGGCGGCTCCTTGGTTTCGTCGACGGTGATGGTTTTCTCCCCGCCGGCATGGTGGACCGTCACCGGGACGTTGGTGGCCCGGTTGTTGTTGGGCGTGTAGCCGAAGCGGACCTCGTATTTTCCCGGCTTCGGCAGCTCGGTCTCGAAGGTGACCGTCGATTTTCCATCGGCGTTCTTGTCGTCGTGGTGGTAGCCGAAGCCGACGTATTTCTTCGCGGCGCCGCTGCTTTTCCAGGGGCCCTTTTTCTCGGCCTGCTGGTCATCGATGACGATGCCGTCGAGATCCTTCAGCATCACGCCGGCGCGATGAACGGGGCCGTCGTACTCCAGCACCTGGCCGTCGGCGAGGAGTCGCTCGCGGAGTTTTTCGTAGGGCACGTCCTGAACCGCAAGACCGGAGTCGATGGCCATGGCGGCGGCGGTGGCGGCGCTCTGGCCGAGGATCATGAAGACGGGTTCCATGCGGATGGATCCGAAGGCGATGTGAGAGCTGGAGACACAGACGGGCACCAGCAGGTTTTCGCACTGTTCCTTCTTCGGAACCAGCGAGCCGTAGGCGATCTCGTAGGGGCCGCCGGTGCTGACGCCGATGTCGCCCTCGTTCTGCACGTAACCCTCGGGTGTGATGTAGCGCTGCACGTTGTGGGAGTCGATGGTGTAGGAGCCCATGCCGACCGACTCCGGGGTGGGGCGTTTTTTCTGCAGCTCGTGCTCGGTCATGACGAACTTGCCGATCATGCGCCGCGCCTCGCGGATGTAGAGCTGGTGCGGCCAGTTGCCGTTGTCGGTGAACTCGTCCTTGGGCAGCCCCCAGCGCTGCATCTCCTTCTGCACGTCCGCGGGAACCCGGGGATCGTTGGCGATGAAATAGAGCCAGCCTTTCTGGTAGGTCTCGTGTTCCTTGATGATTTCCCTGCGGCGTTCGTAGCTGGCCTCGGGATAGTCGTAGTTGTAACCGATGTTGTCGGTGCTGAAGGGGCCGTGGTTGTTGGTGTCGGTCTTGTGGTTGGGGATGGGATCGAACTTTCCGAAA
>JAUIGT010000665.1 GCA_030432615.1 Verrucomicrobiia bacterium | reverse complement strand
ATCGTCCGCGCGAGGACCGCATCCGCCGGCCAACTCGTGTGCGCTCGCCGATACTCACCGGTCGGGTGATACTCGTATTCCGTCGTGATCCCCGACTCGCCGGGCAGCGCGATGTAGCGACTCGCCTGCGCTCCGTCCTCCCACATCGGTTCTTGGATCTCGAATTCGTACACCCCCGCCGCCGGCAGCTGTCGGGCGACATCGTCGAACAGACCGGTTTCACTGAGCTTCCGGGGAAATTTGGAGGATTGACCCGCTCGCGGATTGCGCGCCAGGCGATACATCGTCGAAGCCTCGCCGTAATGGATGTAATACAGTTCGCCCTCGTTCCCAATGCCGAAGGTCGAAATCTTGTGCGGCGTATCCGCGATGACATCGGGAGCGAGGAGTCGGCCGTCCTCGTCATGCCGCAACGCCCAGATGATCCCCGTCTCGTAGTCGCCGTAGACGTAAGCGCCGCGCAACTCCGGCAGGCGCGATCCGCGGTATTCGAATCCACCGGTGATCGACGCGGCCTCGGTGTGCGGATGCGCGGCAGCGGGTGGTGAAATGGGAGACAGCGGGCTGGCCGTGCCGGTCTTGAGCGGATTCCCCGCCTCCATCGCGCTCCAGCCATGGTTCCCGCCGCGCTTGACCAGGTGGATCATTTCCCACAACTCCCAGCCGACGTCTCCCACCCACAGCCTGCCGTTCGCATCGAAGCTCATCTTCCAGGGCTGACGAAAACCGAACGCCCAGATCTCCGGCCGCACGTTCGGGCGGCCGACGAACGGATTGTCGGCCGGAATCGAATACGCCCGCCCGTCTTTGGCGCGATCCACATCAATCCTCAGGACGCAGCAGAGGAGATCGGAATTGTCCTGCCCGGTATCGAGACCGTCCGGCGGATTCGGCGGCGCCGCGTCCCCCGTCCCCAAGTAAAGTAGGCCATCCGCAGGGCCGAACCGAATCGTCCCGCCATGATGTCCCCCGCTGCGCCAGGTGAGGATGACCTGTTCCGAATCCGGGTCGAGGACCGGAACGCCGGACTCCGAAAGGCGAAACCGGAAGCGCGACAAGCGGTTTCCCCCTTCGACATTGTTCTCGGTCCTGTAGGTGAGAAAAACCGAGTGGTTCTCCCGCCAGTTCGGATGGAACGCCATCCCGAAGGTATGCTCATTTCCCTTCAACTCCCCGAAGAGCGCCATCTCCGGTTCGGCCTCGTCTTCGGCGAAGGACCAGATCCTCCCCGCTCGCTCCATCACGAAAAGCCGCCCATCCAGGGCCGCGATCTCCACCGCCTGTCCAAAGGTCGATTGCTCGAACACCGGCTCCGGCACATAGGGCTTCGGCGGATCCGGCGTTCCCTGGATGCGGGACGCGGTCCACGGTTCTCGAACCGGCTCGCCGGCCCGGACGCTGTGGAGACAGGCCAGGACGACCAGGTGGCTGAGGATGGGATGCAGGGCTCTCACTACGTCGATCAAGTCTGGGCGCACCCCGTGACGGAAACAAGAGCGCAAAGCGGCGTCCGCAGGAGAATTTTCGGAATCCAGTTTACGCCTGGCGTAATGCCGCTGCCGCATCGGCGATTCGCGGCCAATTTACCGAACTCACGGCAAGTCTATGGTTTCGGCGCAGGCGATGATGGCGGGTTCCTCCGCTTCGGCGAGCGGAGAGACAGAAACGAACCAGCCGGCAATCCAAAGCTGCTTCATGGAAACTTCTACGGCCGGAGTTCTTCAGCCATCTTCACCAGTTCATCGACGAACTTCTCCGAGGCCTGCGGCTCCAGGTAGTTCGTTCCCGGCCAGGTCGAGTAGCCGCCCAGTTCGAAATGGCGGGGAGTCGGCAGGTAACCGAGATAGCCGTGATTCAATTCCACCATGAAGGTGTTCTCGAAGGGGCTGCGCTCCTGGAAAGCCTGGCCGATTTCCGTGTAGGTCTCGCAGGGCGTGGTCCCGAGGCAGACATCGCCGATGCGGATCACCTGCAGCGGCACCTTCGCCGGTTCCTTCACCTGGGCGAGCATCTGGACACGTCCGGCGTAGCTCAGGGCGGCCACGTATTCCTTGGTGGTCGGCCAGCGGGCGGCGATGGGCAGGTCGCCCTCCTTCAGCCGCGGCGCCTTGTTTTCGATTTCCTTGGCCCAGGTGATCAGCTCGGGTTCGATCTTGCGCCAGGCCAGTTCGATCTCGCGAAAGCGGACGGCGAGCGGCGCCTCGGCTCGCCATTCCACGCCATCGAGGGCGGCATCGACTTTCTCCGCCAGTTTCTCGCCGAGGAATCGGCAGCGCTGGTAGTTGCCCTTGGGACCGGGCAGGTGAGCGAAGGCCTCGAGATTCAGCCCGATGTCGCCGCTGGTGGCATTCGCCATCATGCCGACGAAGGGCGGATCCTGGTCGGGCGATGCGACGCGTCTCGCGAGCCGGTCGGCATAGTAACCGAAGTAGTCGGCGGACAGGTGACCGATCGCGGCGTCGCCGGCGTAGTGCGCCGAGTAGGCGGAATACACGGCGATGGGCGCTCCCCCTTCCCCGGGTTCGCGCAGGGCGAGGAAATAGACATGCGGATCGAGCGGTCCGGCGGGCTTGGTGTAGTCGTCGTTGGGCACGGCGGTTTTCCAGACCCGGTTGATCTTTCCGAAGGGATCGGTGCGCTCCTTGCCCTCGGCGAGGTGCCAGCGCCGACTGAGGACGTACTCTCCCGCATCGACCTTGCCGAAGGCGAACTCGGCGGGTCGAAGGAGATTCTGCGCGCGGCGCACCCCGTCGGCGATCCGGCCGGCCAGGAAACGTTGATAGTCGTCGAGTTCCTGCTCGTTGGTGTAGCGGGTCGAGCCCATGGCGGAACCCGAGGAATGGGTGTGAGTGGCCGAGATGACGACATTTTCCGGCGGAATGCCGCAGGCCTTCTCGATCAGACGTCGGGCCTCGACACTGACGCTGCGATGGAAACCGACGAGATCGACCGTCACCAGCGCGAGCGTGGTGGTACCGTCGTCGAGCACCAGGCAGCGGGCGTGGAGTTCGTCGTGAACGTGGACC
>JAUIGT010000078.1 GCA_030432615.1 Verrucomicrobiia bacterium | reverse complement strand
TGGTAGACGGCGCTGTTGCCATCGACATCGGCGTCGGTGGGACGGGTCATGCGGATGAAGGGCTGCGGCTCGGTGATTTCCTGGAAGGTGGCGCCGACGCGTTCGACGGTGTGTTTCCAGAGGGCGCCGGTGCCCCAGTCGCAGGTGAAGGGGGCGTTCTTCCACTCGTCGGGAAAACCGGGTTCGTGGATGTAGACGGATCCGCAACCGGAACCGCCACCGTAGTCCGCCAGCGGCTGAACATGTTCGTCACAGAAGTTCTTGTAGAGGCGCGGGTAGCCGTGGTCCTCGAGTCCGGAGAAATGGTGGAAGCGCACGTCCCAGCCTCCGCCATCGTTGGTGTTGTCGCGGGCGAAGATGTCGAGCAGGGGACTGGTCGGCGTGCCGAGAATGTTGCGCGTTCCGGTGGCGAACAGTTCGAGACCGGAACCGTCGGGCCGGAAACGGATGACGCCGCCGCCGCGGTGCTGGAGGGTGCGTCCGTCGGTGCCGGTGGCTTTCAGGAAGCCGAAATCACCGCCGGCGATGTAGAGCCAGCCATCGATCCCGAGTTCGAGCCCGTTGGTGGTGTGGTCGGCGGGACGGCCGGAAAAGTCGAAGGCGATGTTGGAGATCAGCCGCTGCGAATCCTCGGCCACGCCATCGCCGTCCTTGTCGATGTAGGCGGTGATGTGTGGCGGATGCAGCAGGTAGAGTCGGTCGTGATCCCAGACCAGGCCGCGGGGCGAATCGACATCCTTCACGAACTCGGTGACCTGGTCGGCCTTGCCGTCGCCGTCGGTGTCGCGCAGCCGGACGACCCGGCCGCGATGCGGGTCGCGTCCCAGGGAGCCGTTGCCGTCACTGGAAACGTAGAGATCTCCGTTGGGTGAGGCGGCCACGTAGACCGGGTAGTTGGCGGCGGCGGAATTGGCGAAGAGGGTGACGTCGAAGCCCTCGGGGACCTTCACGTCCTTGAGAATCTCGGCTTCCTTCTCGGGAGAAAGCGCGACGATCTTCGGCGTGACGTTGCCTTCCTTGGCGTAGGGATCGGCGGCCTTTTTCTCGGCCTCGGCGACGAAGGCTTTCTGTTTCTCGTTCAGTTTGGGAAACAGCGAATCGATCCCGGCGCCCTTCAGGGTGATTTCGCGGATGCTGATCCAGCCGCCCTTGTCGGTTCCGGTTCCGGTGATCCTGAGGTGGCGAATGCCCTTGGCGTCGCCGAAATCGGTCGTGGTGTCGCCGCCCTTGCGGTTTCCGATCAGGTCGGCGAGCAGCTTCCAGGTTTTCCCATCGACCGAGCCCTCGATCTTGTGCTGGTAGGCGTTGTTCTGGCTTTCCCAGGCGATGGCGATTCCCGACAGGTCGTGTGGCTTGCCCAGGTCCAGTTGCAGCCATTGGGGTTTGGAGGAATTGGAGGCACACCAGCGGGTGTTCCTGTCGCCGTCGATCGCGTGCCAGGTGTAGTTCTGCTTGCCGCTCTCCTCGCTGCTGGCGGTGACGGTGACGAGGGTGGCATCCTTCGGCGGGGCGCCGAGCGACACCTTCTTCGGCGCCGGCTTGGCCTTCTTGGCCTCCTTCGGCTTGCCCTTCACGAAGGTGACGGTGTTCTCTCCGGTGTAGGGCTTGCCGAGGGTTTCGTCGTCCAGCCTGCCGGCGACCCAGAGCAGGCCGCGGGTGACGAGGTCGAGGTAGCGCCCGTCGGAAACTGTCTCGGTGGTGTGACCGATGGTGGTGGAAAAGCTGCGCGCGCCCTGCTTCTCGTTCGTCCAGGCGACGATGGCGGTTTCCTCCACTTCCTTGCCGTCCTTCGGCACCATCTGGTAGCCCATCGCCAGCGGGTGGGCATCGTAGATCTCGACGTTGTTGTAGAGTTCCTCGTCGATGGTGGTCCAGTCCTCGAGCGTCGCGGTGATGGGGTGCTGGTCGTCCACGTAGTCGATCTTGATCGGCTTGCGCGGACCGTGACGGGACGACTGGATGCCGAGGTGCTTGAACCACTGGTCGGTGCCGTTTCGGAAGCTGTGCATGGCGCAGTGGAGGTGAACGGCGGGAACCGTTTTGTGGACATCGAGGATGCGCTTCATCACCTCCAGGTCCTTGTTCCCGGCGGCGCATTCATCGTGGATGACGAGGTCGTAGCCATCGGCCCAGTCGGCCTTGTCGTAGATCGTCAGCGGCGGTTCCACGCTGGCGTCGTCGGTCCACCAGACATCGACGCGGACATTGGCCCGGGCCTGGATGCCCTCGAAGAGCGCCTTGTGCTGACCCTCGTAGTCGTGGCAGCAACCGCCGGCGACGAGCAGGACCTTGAGCGGTTCGGCGGTCGGCTTGGCGTCCTGGGATCGGCCGGCGAGGAGAAACAGCGAGAGCAGCGCCCCGACGAGGGCGCTGGCGAGGAGGGCAGGATTTTTCATGGAACTCGGATGGGAGGAAAAAGCGGATGATCGCCGGGGAAGGGGGCGATTCCGGCGGGCGGGAACTTTGCCCCCGGTGGAGGGAAATGACAAATGCGCGTTCGCGAGTCGGCTGTGGACCGGAAGAGAGTTTTCGCGGCCGCAGTGGAAACGTCTTTTCCCCGGTGGCCCTATTCCCCTATGCTCGGGGTTCCATGAAACCCGCTACCCTTCTCTCCCTCCTTCTTTCCGTTCTCGCGTCGTTGGCCGGGGTGACGGCCGCCGATGACGACCGGCTTGTCCTCCTCGGCGCGTCCTATGGCAAGAACGTGCTCGCGATCTGCGAGGCTGACGGCACCGTTCTCTGGAAGCTCGATACCGCCGGGCCGAAGAAGGGGCACGCCGGCCACCACGATGTCCACCTGTTGGACAATGGGAATCTCCTTTTCCACGACTCCTGGACGAAGACGCAGGAGATCACGCTCGGGAAGGAGGTGGTCTGGGAATACGACAGTGCCACGGCCAACGGGAACGAAGGAAAGAAGGTCGATGTCCACGCCTTCGCCCGGCTCGACAACGGCGAAACCGTGATCGTCGAGAGTGGCGTCGGCCGGATCATTCACGTCGATCGGGAAGGAAAGCTGGTGAAATCGATACCGCTCGGAGAAGGCGGCCGTAAGAAGACGCGCCTGATGCGCATCCTCGACAACGGCCACTACCTCGCCTGCGCCGAGAATCCCGGCGTGGTCACCGAATACGACGGGGAGGGCAACATCGTCTGGGAATACGAGATCGGCACCCGCGTCTACGGCGCCATTCGTCTGAAGAACGGAAATACCCTGATCTGTTCCGGCAGCGGCAACAGCGTGGTCGAGGTCACGCCGGACAAGAAAGTCGTCTGGGAGATCGCCAAGACCGTGCCCGGCACCGACATCAACCTCGGGTGGATGACGATGCCCCAGGAACTGCCCAACGGGAACCTCGTGGTCGGCAACTGTCACGCCGGCGAAGGCCAGCCCCAGATCTTCGAGATCACCAAGGACAAGAAGGTCGTCTGGCAGTTCGACGAGTGGGACCTGGTCGGCAACGGTCTCGCCTGCTGGCAGATCCTCGACGCCGAGCAGTCGAAGAGGGTCCGGGAGAAACTGGCGGCGGGGCAGTAGGAATCGGAGCGTCAACCCTTCCGTCATGAAGTACCGAGCCATTCCCCGTCTTCTCGTTGCCGTTCTCGGGCTCGGCCTGAATTCCTGCGGAGACGAGCCGGCGGCAGCGTCCTCGACTTCGGGATCGAGCCTTTCCCTCGAGGAGGTGATGAAAGTCTCCCGTCATGCGGGGCGCGGAAACGACCGCCTGCGCCAGATGCTGGATTTCGCGGAGGGGCTCGATGCCTCCGAGGTCGAGGCCGCCCTCGACCAGGTGATCGAACACAATCCAGCCGGGCGACACTACGACCTGCTGCCGATGCTCTACCATCGGTGGTGTGAACTGGACCTCGCCGCTGCCCTGGAGCATGCGACGCGGCAGGAGGGCAATCAGCAATCCGCCTCGGTGGGTGCCGTTGTCGGTTGGTGGGCGGCGCGGGATCCTGATGCCGCCTGGGAGTGGTTCGAAACGGAGGGCCACTCCCTGGAAATGGCTTCGCCGGGGCAGACGATCCTGGTTGGCATCGCGAAGACGGATCCCGAGAAGGCCCTGGTCCTGCATCGGGAATCGGAGGCCTACCGGCGTTCTTCGAACTCCGACAGTCCGGCCTTTCTCTACGGCACCTGGGCGCTCGACGACCCCGCGGCCGCGGCGGCTCGCCTCGACGGGGAGAAGAACGCATCGGTCCGCATGTCGGCGACGAATTCGATCCTGAACTCGTGGAGCCAGTCGGATCCCGATGCGGCCTGGGCGTGGATCCAGCAACGCCCGCGATCCGAGGAACGGTTGTTTGCCATCGGCGTGTTCTTTTCCCAATCGGCCTTGAACGATCCCTCCAGGGGCGAGGAATTCCTGGCCGGGCTTGAACCGGGATACGAGCGGGACAAGGCCCTGGAGAGCATGGTCAGCGGCCTGAGCTTCCGAGACCCGGCCCGCGCCTACGAGATCGCGAAACGGTATTCGGGCGACCCGGTCGAGGACGCCGGCCTGCTCTATTCGGTCTTTTCTTCCTGGGCACGTCGGGAACCGGAGAAGGCCTTCCAGGTGGCCAGGGATGAATTGCCCTCCGGCCGGAATCGCGAGGGGCTCCTGGGGCAGATCATCCAGACCACGAGCCAGCAGGATGTCGACCTGGCGACGAGAATGCTGGCCGAGATCGGGACCCAGGGAGAACTCGGGTTCGCCGTGGGATCGATCGCGAGGAACAAGGCGAAAGAGAACGTCGAAGCGGCATTGGCGTGGGCCGATTCCCTGCCGAAGGGGAACGCCAGGGAACAGGCGACCTCCGAGGTCTTCTCGGAATGGGTGGCGGACGCGCCTGCCGAGGCCGCGGCCGGAGCGATGGAACGGGCGAAGGATGATCCCGGTTCGAACCTCCCGCGAACGGTGCTTGGCGGATGGGCCGGTCGGGAACCGTTCCAAGCGATCGAGTGGGCGATGGAGAACGCGGGAGAGGATCGGAGGGCGAGCCTCGTTTCCGGACTCATCATGCCCTGGGCGCAGAAGGATTTGCCGGGAGCCGTGGAATGGGTGACGGCGCTTCCCTCGGAAGACAAGCAGTTGAAGGGCGCCTGTCTCGGCCAACTGGCATACGTCTGGGCGGATCGGGATCCGGAGGAGGCCACCGCCTGGTTGGATAGCCTGGAGCCGGGGGGAAGCCGGGATCAGGCGATCTCGAGTTACGCGGGCCGCGTCTACCATCGGGATCCCGAGCGGGGAATGACATGGGCGCTGAAAATGGAGGACGAGAACCAGCGCAACGGAATCTTCGAGTCCATGGCCCGCCGCTACCTCGCTTCCGATCCCGACAAGGCCCGGGCCTGGATCGAGGAGAATCCGGAGATTTCCGTCGACGTGAGAGAGCGAATTCTGAGGCCGTAGGTTGGTCTCGGAGACAGGACTCCATCTTTTTCAATGAAGCGTTTCCCTTGGCGCCGGACCTGCGATTTTCAAACGCAGCTTGTCATCCCGAGCGAGGAACGAGTCGAGGGATCTCGCGATCCTCGTTTGGTTTTCGAGCCGATGGAAAAGGCGGTGCCGACAGGGGAGGCGTTCCTCTTTTGCGAAGGCGGAAGGTTCGAGGCCGCCCGGGAGATCCCTCGGCTTCGCTCGGGATGACAAGAGGGGAGAGGGCTTGGTGATGACCGGAGCGCCTCTCGATCCACCGATCGGCGAAGGCGGCTACAGGTAGGATTTCACTTTCCGCAGGAAGGCGTCCCACTTGGGACCGCGTTGTCCGTTGTCGAGGAGGAAGTGGGGACAGTTCTTGTGACCGAGATCACGGCCGTCGGCGTAGCGGATCATGCGCCAGTGCTGGTGGGGAACGACGTTCTCGATCGGAATGTTGTGTTTGCGCATCAGGTAAGCCGTGAGTTGCGCGGTGCGCTCGACGGTTTTCGCCCGGTTGTTGTCGCGGTTCTCGCACATCTCGATCCCGATCGACGATCGGTTGCCGGGTCCCTCGTAGTCGGCGTGCTGGCCCTGCTCATTGTCCGGCAGAGTCTGGTAGATGGAGTGATCATCCACCGTGTAGTGCCAGGTGAGGTAGCCCAGCGAGTTCTTGCTCGCGGTAAGGCCGCCGCGTTGGAGGAGTCGTGCGTGAGTCAGGGCCCCGGCTCCGGTGCCCGTGTTCTGGGTCGAGTGGATCGTGATGTAGCGCGGCCGCATCTTGCGGATACGATGCCGGCCGTATTGCCCTTTCGGAATCAAGGCCTGGGTGACGCCGGGAGCGGGACCGCCACCCACCGTTCCGCAGGAGGGAAGACCCAGGGTGACGGCGATCAGCGGAAGGAAGTAGAGGAGTCGGCTCATGGCGGTGGAAGAAGGCTACCGGGTTTCCCCATCGACACAAGCCCGGCGACGCGCGGGACGTTCCGGTTCGACCACCGTTTTTTCTGGCGATCGGGCGGAACCGGCGGGATCATGGTGGCCCAAGATGGAAATCCTCGATCTCAACCACGTGGCGCTCGGCGTCAGCGACGTGCCGCGCAGCATTGCCTTCTACGAAAACGTCGTCGGCCTGAAACGGAAACCGCGCCCGGCCTTCGATTTCGACGGGGCCTGGTTCGCCCTGGGGGAGACGCGGGAACTTCACCTGCTGGAAGGATTGAACACGCCGGTTCACGAACATCCCCGCGGTGACCACTTCGCCGTCGAGGTAGCCGATTTCGAAGCCTGCCAGGCCCACCTCGAGGACAGGGGAGCCACGATCATCAACATCAACCTGCGGCCCGACGGAGCCCGGCAGATCTTCATCGAGGATCCGGATCGACACGTGGTCGAGTTCTGTTACCTTCCGCCGGCCTGATCGGGACGGTGAGAGGGAGTTTCCTTCTTGCTTCCGGCCATCAATCTCCCTAAATGCCTCTGTTCATGACCATCGGTATCAAGCTTTCCCTGTTCGCCCTCCTGACTTTTCCCGCTCTCGGATACGGCTGGGGCCAGAACGGGCATCGTATCACCGCCGAGATCGCCGAGAGGAACCTTGACCCGAAGGCGGAGAAAGAGGTTCGGAAGATTCTCGGTCTTGAGACGATGGCGGAAATTGCGACCTGGCCGGACGACATTCGCTCCATTCCCGAGTGGGACTTCGTCAAGATTTTCCACTATGCCACCATCGAAGACGATGAGACCGTCGCGGAGTTGGTGACGAAGGAGGCGGCGGATCCGGACCTGAACTCCACGCTGGAGGTTCTCCCGGTGCTGGAAAAATTTCTCCGCGATCCCGACGCCAAGAAGATGACGCTCAAGGGATACGTGGAATGGAAAGGGGTCCGAACCCGCCACGAGAAGGAGATCACGAAATGGCAGGCCCTGGCATTCTATGTCCACTTCGTCGGCGATCTCCACCAGCCCTTGCATGTCGGACGAGGAGACGATCTCGGGGGAAACCGCGTCAAGGTGGCCTGGTTCAACGAGGAGACCAATCTCCACAAGGTCTGGGACGAGCTCATGATCGAGTCCCTGCAATTGAGTTACACCGAGCTTTCCACCTTCCTCAATCGGGCGACGGAGGAAACACAGGCGGAATGGACATCGGGTGGTCCCGAGGATTGGGCCCGCGAGTCCAAGGAAGCAAGGGCCCAGGTCTACCGTTTCGGTCCCCAGAAGAAGGGTCCGGAGAAAGGGGCGGAACTGGTTCCGTCGTTGAGCTACCAATACCGGGCCGACAACATAAAGCTGCTGCGCGAGCGTCTCGCCAAGGGAGGATACCGGCTCGCGGAGAAGTTGAACGAGATCTTCGCGGACTATCCGGATTGATTCGCTCCTCGATCTACTTCGTCCGGAAGGTTTCGCTCGCAACCAGGGCCAGGAGCAGGTCGCGGAAGCCATTGCCGGTTTCGTGATTCGCTTTCACGATTTCCGCGATTTCCTTTCGCTCGACGTAGTTGGGTTCGCGGCCGGTGGCGTAGGTCAGGAGTTGTTCGGCGAGGCATTGGGAGAACTCGTCGATGTGTTCGACGATCCAGCGCTTGAGGTCGACGACATCGGCGATGGGGGTTCCGTCGGGCAACTGTCCGGTGGGATCGACGGGCGCGGCCGGATTCGCGACGGCCCGTCCCTTTTCGTCGGTCTGCCAGTTGGCGTAGTGATCCCGCCAGCGGCCCACGGCGTCGAAGTTCTCGAGCGCGAAGCCGATAGGATCGATCTTCCGGTGACAGGCGGCGCAGCTTTCCTCGGAAGCGTGAGCGGCAAGCAACTCGCGCGGGGTGGTCGCGCCGGTGGTGTCCGGGGTGATCGCGGGCACCGCCTTGGACGGGGGAGGGGGCGGGTCGCCGATGATGTTTTCGAGCACCCAGACGCCGCGGACGACGGGCTGGGTATCGACGCCGTTGGCGGTGGCCATCAGCACCGATGCCTGGCCGAGAAGACCTCCGTAACGCCCGCCTCGTTTCAGGGAAAGGCGCTGGAGGTCCTTTTTCTTGGGGTTGTAGCCGTCCTCGATTCCGTAGATGTTCTTCGCGATCCTTGCGGAGGTGAAGGTGAAGTCGGGATCGATGAAGTCGGTCATGGGCCGATTCTCCCGGAGCATCTCGACGAAAAAGCGCCGGGTCTCGTCCCGGGCGTTCCGCTGATCCAGTAGGGTGAATTGGAGCCGGGGGTCGGGCATGATTTCCTCCAGCAGCCGCAGGTCGAGCCATTGCCCGGTGAAGTGGGAGATCATCGGGGCCGATTGGTTGTTGGGGAGCAGTCGCTTGGCCTGGGAACGAAGCACCTTCGGGTCGGCGAGCTTACCCTCGTCCGCCAGCTTGCGCAGTTGGTCGTCCGGTGGAGCCACGGTCAGGAAGTAGGCGAGACGCGCGGCGAGATCGTGGTCGTCGAGCGGTCCCGGGGTGATCTCTCGGTAGAGAAAGCGCGGCGAGATCAGGGCGGTGCGAAGGGCGAGGTGCAGGCCCTGGTCGAGGCTGTGACCCTCGGCGCGGTGTTCGTTCACGAGGGTGAAAAACCCATCGACCGTCCGCGCATCGACGGGGCGGCGAAAGGCACGGGAGAGAAAGCGCTCCAGCACCTCGCGGAGCCAGGATTCCTCGGAACGGTCGCCCTGCTCGCCGAGAAGCTGTGCCTGGATCGCCTTGCGCCGCTTGTCGCGCGGACCGTCCACGATTTCCAGCGGCCCCTCGATCTCGGCGCCGTGAATCTCCAGGGCGGGGCCTTTCTCGAAGTGCTCGAAGGCGATGGTCTCGTAGTAGAGAACCACGTTCTTCGTCATCGTCTTGATCAGTTCCTTCGTCTTCGGGGAATCGAGGGTGGCCTCGGAAAGGTCGAGCGATTCATCCGCCATCAGCGCCTTGACCCGTTCCCAGCCGAGGCCTCCGCGGAGACTGGAATCGTGTTTCACCTGCTGCCAGGCCGCCAGGAGCCGAGGGTCCTCGCCGAAGCGGCGCTCGAGGTAGGCGGCGAGTTGCGCCTTGTCGCCGGTGAGCGGGGCGTCGGCCCAGTAGAAGACGATGGTTTCGCCCTCGTAGAGTTCCGCTTCGAACTCGATCGGCGTCGGTTCCTCGTCGGAAATCTTCGTTTCGTTGAGAAGCCGGAGCTGGTTCATGCGAACGCCGTCGTCGCTGGAAACGTCGCGCGCGAGGATCTGGAAGGTCATTGGAGCCGAGTCCGGTTTTCGGGCGAAGGCGGAGGCATCGACCCGCACCCGGTAGCGGCCTGAATGTTTCAGTTCGACCTTGCTGGGCCAGGTGCCGCTGCGGGAGAGGACGGGATCGCCGATGGCCAGGCGCATGGCCCCGTCGCGCACGCTCCCGGAGGAATAGCTGATGACCATGTCCTCGGGCGGGACCGTGTATTTCGTGGAGGGCGGGCTGGGTCGCTCGGGCGGAAAGATCTCGTCGGCGATGGTGGCGGCGGCCTCGGCGTAGGCGGCCATCAGTGGTGGAGAAAGGATGAGCGATTCCCCGACGGTGTCGAAGCCGTGCTCGGGATGATCGACCGGGAAGCCGTTGGGGAGTTCCACCCAACCACCGAAAAGGTTTCGCACGGTGGCCAGGTATTCGTCCTGGTTGAGCCGGCGAACCACGGTTCCGCCGGTCCGGGAATGTTCCGTCAGCTGGCGGTCGAGCCAGGCGAGCATGCTCTTACGCTCGGCCTCGCTCGGTTGGGCTTCGTCCTCGGGCGGCATCTCCCGGTCGGCGAGGGCATCGAGCACCCGCTCCCAGTGATGGCGCGCCTCCTTCTCCTCCCAGGCGATCTCCAGGAAATCGAGGTTCACCTCGCCCTTCTCGGTAAGCTCGTCGTGGCACTCGAGGCAGTAGCTGGCGAGGAACGACGAGGGCTGCTCGGGAATGGGTTCGGCGGCGCCGACCTCCGGGAGCGGGACAACCACCGAAAGGAAAAGGCAGGAAATGAGGGGGAATCGGGAAGTCACGATCACGAGGGCTAGTCGAAAGCTTTCGGGTTCTTCCTCAACTGCTCCAGTGCGAGCACGTCGAGGCGGTCCTTCTCCCGGACCGAATGGGACTTCAAGCGAATCAATGCTGCCTTCGAAGCATGATGGATCCGGCGGCCTCCCACCTCTTGCGTTTCGGCATCGCTGATGAGGTCGGCAAATTTCAGGCCGCTCATCAGGGTGAAGAGATCGATCATGCAGTCTTCACTTTCCTCGATGATGCGAATGGCACCCTCCTCCTCGGAGAAATCGGCCGGCGTCAGTTCTCGCGCAAAGCCTTCGCCGAAGCCGGCGAGAGTATCCAGCAATCTGGTGATATTTTCGGGGTCGGAATCGAGGAGCAGGTCGATGTCCTCGGTGAGGCGAACGTATCCGTTGAGAATGACCGCTACCCCACCGACCACGATGAAGCGGACGTCAGCGTCGGTGAGCCGGACCAACAACTTTTCGAACGAGGGTTCCATCATCACGGTTGGCGTTCCATTTCTCTCCCAGAAGCATCCTGGCATTCCGTCGCAAAACGGCGAGCCGATAGAGGGGGGATTTCCCGGAAAGGGAACCACCCACCTGCTTTCGGATCGGTTCCCGCAGGGATTGCTGTTCCGGCGAACTCATGAGGAAAGCTAGATCGCCACCGAATGAATGTCACCCGAAGAGATGATTCAGGTTCCGGTTCGCGTTGGAAAACGAATCGGCCTCCATCCCGAGTTGCTGCATGAGGGTGACGTAGAGGTCGCCGAGCAGGGGAGCGTCGGGTTTTTCCCGGTCGATGGCGAGGTGGCGGCCGTGATCGAATCCGCCCCCGGCGACGAGGGTGGGAAGATCGCTGTTGGAGTGACGGCTGGCGTCGCCCATGCCGGTGCCGAGCAGGACGATGGTGGTGTCGAGAAGCGGACGTCCCTCGGCATCGGTCTTGGTCTTGAGCTGGTCGAGGAAGTGACCGAAGCGGCGCATATGCTCGCGCTCCACCTTCACGAGGTCGCGGATCTTGTCGGGATCGTTGCCGTGGTGGGAGAGGGCGTGGTAGCCGGCCTGCAGGGTTTCGCCCTCGATGGTGAAGACCTGGCCAAGCCCGGCGAGAAACATCGTCAGCACCCGCGAGGAATCGGTCTCGAGCGCCAGGGCGATGAGGTCGTACATGATGGCCTCGGCCTCCAGCATCAACGTGGGGGCCACCGGGTCGTAGCCGGGAAGTTGGTAATCGGTTTCCGGGATCGGTTGGTCGATGCCGTCGAGCTGGCGCTTCATCCGCTTCTCGACGTCGCGGACCGAATCAAAGTATTCGCCGAGCTTTTCCCGGTCCCTGGAGGAGACCTTGCCCTGGAGGCGCCTGGCGTCGTCGAGGACCAGGTCGAGAGCGCTGCGCCCGCTCTTCAGCAGGTATTCGGTGTGGGCGCGATCGTCGGGCGAGGCGAAGAGCTGGTCGTAGAACACGCTGGGCCGCTGGATCATGGGGAGGGCGATGCCCTGCCTCGTGTAGTTCATCGAACGGCTGGCCTTGCCGGCGGTGAGTTGGACGGAAGGGAAGCGCGAGTCCTCCCCGATCTGCTCGGCGATGACTTGGTCGAGGGAAACCGTTCCCGGCGTCTGTCCACAGAGGTAGTTGCTCCAGTTGCCGTGACCGTTGCCGGCGCGGTGATCGAGTCCGGAGAAGACGGTGAAATCGCCCCGCTGTTCGGCCAGCGGCTCTAGCAGGGGCGAGAGTTCGTAGTCGCGGCCCTCCTGCTTCGGGTAGAAGGATTCCTGGTGGAAACCGAGGTAGGGACCGATGGCGACGAAGCGTTTCGCCTTTTCGGCGGATTTCGTTGTTTTTCCCGAGGCACCCATTGCCAGGAGTGATTCCAGCATCGGTAGCGCCAGGGTGATCCCGGTGGCGCGGAGGAAATGGCGGCGGTCGAAGGTGGCGAGGCGACGATTCATGGTGAACCCGGTGAGTATGCGGCAAACCAGGGCGAAACGGGCCTGCGCAAGTGCGTAGTTCTGGGGAGAGAGGCGACTCGCGAATCCGTGATCGGGGGCGACGCGGAGGCGGGACTGGCGTAGAGGGGAAAGGTAGGCCAGCGACTCCTGTCGCGGCATTCGAGGGACCTTTGGCTTGCCGCGACGGGAGGCGCTGGCCCACGAGGGAATCGTTCGCTCCAGGCCTTCTCTGGGAGTCGCCTATTCGTCGAATCTCCACTCCCGCTCGACCTCGCCGGCACGGAGCAGTTCAACGGACTCCAACTCGATCCGTCCGGGTGGTCGCATGAATTCGATGGCGAAGATGAAATCGATGCGGAAGGAGGTGACGGACTTTTTCGCGGTGAAGGGAATCTCGATCGTGGTCGCGACGTCGGCGGGAACCGGCTTGGTGATGGCGAGCCGGTCGCGGAAGTAGAGCGGCTTCACTCCCTGCTCCGCCCACCGGAGGTGGATGGGAGAGGGATGGCCGTTGGGTTTCACCCGGAGTCGCAGGACCAGGTCTCCGGGATCGGCGGGCGGGCGCACGGCGAGGTTGATCTTGGCGTCCTTTTCCGTGGCGTGAACGACGAGGTGCCCGTCCGCCAACTCCAGGCTGGCGCCGTTGGCCGGGCTCCAACCCATTCCGCGCAGGACGGAGGCTTCCGAGTCGAAATTCGGATTGTACTTCGGATACACGGCCCCGGTGTCTGCGATGAACTCGTCGAGCAGGGCGGCCATTTCGGCGACTCGTTCGGGTTCCTGCTCGGCGAGGTCGGTGCGTTCGCCAATGTCCTCGGTCAGGTGATAGAGCGCGTGCCGATGCTCCCCGCCTTCCCCTCGGTGGAAGAAACGGAACAGCTTCCAGTCTCCCTGATAGACGGCGGCGCTCGGCGGCAGGGTGTCGGGGACATTGGTCGAGTGGGGGAACCAGGTGAAGATGGCCTCGCGCTCGAGGGAGCCGCCCTTCAAGGCCGGCACCAGGCTGACGCCGTCGAACTCCTGACCGGGCGAGGGTTCCTTCCCGAGTATGTCGAGAAAGGTGGGAAAGAAGTCGGTGCTGGTGATGCGTTCATCGCACCGCGAACCGGGTTCGGTGACGCCGGGCCAGGATACGATGGCGGGCACCCGAACGCCGCCGTCCCAGTTGTTGCCCTTGCCTCCGCGGAGCGGGCGATTGGAGGTCGGGGTGGTGCCGTCGATCTCGTTGTACATGTTGCCTCCGTTGTCGGAGAAAAAGACGACCACGGTGTCGTCGGCGATCCCGAGCCGGTCGAGGGCGTCGAGCATCTTGCCGATGTTCTCGTCGAGCGACTGCACCATGGCGGCGTAGGTGGGGCTGCGCTGGGCATCGTCGGGATCGACCTTGCCACGGTATTTCTCGATCAGCTCGGCCTTGGCATCGAAGGGGGCGTGCACCGAGAACTGCCAGTAGTTGAGGAAAAACGGCTCGCCCTTTTTTACCCTCTCCTCGAGGAAGGCGACCGCCTCGTCGCCCATGCGATCCTCAATGTGTTCCTTCGGGTATTTTTCCTTGAAGTCGGGAAACTTCCACGGGGCCACGAAACTGCCGGCGGGACCTGGGCCGTGCCAGTGGGGGATATCGATATCGAAACCCTGCTCGTAGGGCGAGTAGGGCTCCGGTCCCAGGTGCCACTTGCCGAAGTGACCGGTGGTGTAGCCCTCGGCCTTGAGGCGCTCGGCGATCGTCTCGTATTTCGTGTCCAGCCGGGTGACCGATTCGTAGCGCGTCAACGGTTTGTCCGGCGCCGCGCTGTCAGCCACAGTCGCTTCGAGGATGACCTTGGGCGTGTGGCAATTCGGGGCCGTCAGCCCGGTGCGGGCAGGATGGAGACCGGTGAGAATACTGGAGCGGGTGGGGGAACAGAGCGGGTTGGCGGTGTAGGCGCGGGTGAAGGTCATGCCCCGCGCGGCGAGGCGCTCGAGGTTCGGCGTCTCGTAGAGGGAGGTGTGCCCGTAGAGAGTGGTGTCGGCCCAGCCGAGATCGTCCGCGAGGATGAAGAGGAAATTGGGCGTGGCTTCCTCGGAAGTCGCCGTAAGGGGGAGGGTGCAGGCGAGGAGGAGGAAAAGGAATGAGGATTTCATGGAGGAAGTTCTTGGGCTATGGGGCGGGCGAGACGCCTACTCTCTTAGTGAGTAGGGCTGCCGCGTTCACTTTTTCCCGGCGCCGAGGTCGGTGCGACGCAGCCATTCGGCGTGGCGTTTTTCCATGGTCTGGACGCGATCGGGATTCTCCGTGGCCAGGTCGTTCAATTCGGTGCCGTCCTCGTCGAGTCGATACAGTTCCCACGGACCCTTTTTTTCCGCGCCGACGAGTTTCCAGTCGCCATCCCGGATCGCGCGTCCCTTGTTGTGCGACCAGAAAAGTGAGCCGCGCTCGGAAAGGACTTCGGGTTTTCCCCGGAGAATCGGCAGCAGGGAGCGGCCCTCGAACGCCATCGGTCGTTGCTCGACCGGTTTCACTTCCGCGGCATCGAGCAGCGTGGGCATGAGGTCGATGACGTGGCCGACTTCCCGGGTCAGCCCGCCGGCGAGTTCGGGAGCCAGGCCCTGCGGCCAGGAAACGATGAGCGGCGATCGCGTGCCGCCCTCGTGGTCGTATTGCTTGAAGAGGCGGAAGGGTGTGTTCGACGCATTGGCCCAGCCGTAGCCGTAGGACTGGAAGGTGGTCTGGGGACCCGGCATGAGACCGGGAAGGTTACCGGGCTGAATCGGCTGCCGCTTGCCGTCGGTGGTGAATTCGCGGGTCCAGGAACCGGTCCGGTTCGGACCATACTCGACGTGGCAGCCTCCGTTGTCGTGCTGGTAGAGAACAAGGCTGTTCTCAAACTCGCCACTCTCCTTCAGGAAGTCGATGACCCGCCCTATGTTGCGATCCATGCAGGTGACCTGGGCCGCGTAGACTTCCATGCGACGCTGTTGCCAGGCGAGATCTTCGGCGTCTTCCCAGGCGGGCACCTCGGGATGCCGAGGAGAAAGCGGCCAGTCCGGATCGACGACGCCGAGGTCCTTCATGCGGGCGTGGCGTTGTTCCCGGAGCTGGTCCCAGCCCATCGCGTAGCGGCCCTCGTAGTGGGCGATGTCCTCGGGTTTCGCATGCAGCGGCCAGTGGGCGGCGGTGTAGGCAACGTAGAGGAAAAAAGGCTTCTTGCTCGTCTCGGGATCTGCCCGGTGGGCTCTCAGAAATTCGAGCGCGTGGTCGGTGAGAGCGTCGGTGTAGTAGTAGTCCGGATTGTTCATCCACTCCCGGGTCATCGATTCCCCGTCGAGCTGGAGATCGGCCGGGGCGAAGAAGTCGGACGCGCCATAGATGGTGCCGTAGAAATGATCGAAGCCCCGGTGATGAGGGGCGTCGGGACCATCGGGTTCGGACGGGTCGGAGAGATGCCACTTGCCCGCCATGTAGTTGCCGTAGCCGGCTTCCCGCAGCGCCTGCGGCAGGGTGGTGGCGTCCGGGTGAAGCCCACCTTCGGCGGAGCCGTTCTTCGGCAGGGCGGTCTTCGGGTAGAGCCCGGTCATGAGGCTGGCCCGGGTCGGCCAGCACATGTTGTTGACGTAGAAGTTGGTGAAGCGCAGCCCTCCCGCCGCGAGCGCGTCGAGGTTCGGCGTCTCGATTTCCCCGCCGTAACAACCGAGATCCGAATAGCCCATGTCGTCGGCGATGAAGACGACGAGATTGGGACGGTCGGGCTCGGCGGCGGAAGCCACCGAAACGAAACCGACGAGGGCCAGCCCGGTGAGAAATCGGAGGGCGGGTTGGAGGCGGGCGGTCATTTCTGTTTCCAGATCTTCACGTCATCGATCACGGCCGACTTGTTCACCGCGAGGGTGATCCACCGCTTGGTGGGGTGGGCGATTCCCTCCGAGGAGAAGGAGCCGATCTGCCTGCCGTCGATGCTGGCGGTCATGGTGTCGCCTTCGATGCCGAGACGAAGGGTGTGCCAGGTGTCCGCCTCGAGATCGAGTGGGAAGGTCTTCGACTTCGACTTCAGCTGTTTGGCGGTCTCGGGATCGAGTTGGCCGGCGAGTCGTTTCTCCCGGATCTCGAGGTTCATGACGCCGGTCTTGGAATCGGTCAGGGTGATTCCCTTGAGGGTGACGCGCCCGATGCAGAGGTGGCCGGCGTGGACGGTCTCGAGTTCGCGGTCCACGAAATCGATGCCGAGATCATCACCCTTGCCGAGTCGGAAGCGAAGTTCCACCACGCCGTCGGCGAAGACGGACTCCAGTTCATGAAAAATGGCGACTCCGTGGTCGGCTTCGGGCACGCGGGTGACGTGCATGGCGCCGCCATC
>JAUIGT010000077.1 GCA_030432615.1 Verrucomicrobiia bacterium | reverse complement strand
GCATGCTCGCCACGCTGACCGCCAACGGCAACCAGGTGGCCACGGTGAGCAGCAGCGAGCCGGCGAAGTTCGCCAACGGCTGGTCCCAGTACAACCCGTTCATCACGTCGGGTGTCCAGGGCGCGGCCTACACGATTCTCGCCGGAGGGATCCAGAACACCTTCGACGGCAATGCTTCCGTCAAGGTGGACATCCAGCGAATCCTGCCCACCACCGGCCAGGGAACCTACGTCGCGACGATCACCGTCGATGACAGCGGCAACATCGTGGCCAGCGGCAGCGCTCCCACCTACTACTCGCTGAGCGCGGGCACCGCCACCGGCGGCCAGATCAATGGCCTCGTGGACGGCACCCTCTACGCCGACGGCTCGACCGTCATCCTGACGGCCGTGGGAACCCAGCCCGGCAGCATCTTCGGCGGATGGACCGGCGATGCCTCCGGCACCGTCAACCCGCTGACGGTGACGCTCGACGCCAACAAGACCATCGGCGCGAACTTCATCACCCTCACGGGCACCTGGCCGCCGTCTCCCGGCGATCTCGTCCTCGGTTTCCAGGCCGAAGGCGGCACCGGTTCCAACGTGAACCTGTTCGCCAACCTCGGACCGGCCACCGACGTCCGTGACAATCCGGCGCTCGGGACGGTCGCCGTTCTCGGCACCGAACTCACCGCCACCTACGGCGCCAACTGGTTCAACCGCACCGACCTCTTCTACGGGGTCATCGGGAACTTCAGCAACGCCCCGACCACCGGTCCCAGCGCCGGCGACACGACGAACGGAGATCCCACCCGGACGCTCTACGTCAGCCGCGCCACCACCGTCGATGGAGCATCGCTCCCGATCACGGTGAACGCCAGCGGTCTCGGCACCGCCGCCACGATCCTCCAGGGTCAGTACGGCATGCTCGCCACCCTGCCGGTCGGAAGCAACGAGTCGGCCACCGTCAGCTCGGCCGAACCGGCCAAGTTCGCCAACGGCTGGTCCGCCCACAACCCGTTCATCACCTCGGGTGTCCAGGGCGCCGCCTACACCGTCTTCGGCGGTGGTATCCAGGCCGCGTTCGGCCAGGGCGTTCCCGCCAAGGTTGACCTGCAGCGCATCCTGCCCAACAGCGGCGTGGGTTCGTACGTGGCTACCGTCTCCATCGACGCGGGCGGCAACGTCACCGTCGGCGGCACGGCCACCAACTACTTCACCCTGAACCAGGGCACGGTGACCGGCGGCCAGATCAACGGCCTGATCAACGGCAGCACGCTCTACGCGCAAGGTTCCACCGTCACCCTGACGGCGGTTCCGACCCAGGGCGGCACCGTGTTCACCGGCTGGACCGGCGACGCCTCCGGCTCCGTCAACCCGTTGACCGTCACCTTCGACGCCAACAAGACCATCGGCGCCAACTTCGGCATCGACCTGACGGACATCGACGGCGACGGCATCTCCGCCTTCGATGAAGTCAACATCCACTCGACCAATCCCGGTATCGCCAACACCCCGCCGGCATTCCCGCCGACGGTGGCGCATGTCTCCACCACCACCACGACCGGTGGCGCGGAGATTTCCGCCTTCGATCCCGGCAGTGATCGGCTCTTCGTCACCCAGGGTGGCGGTCTCGCCGTGCTCGACTTGAGCAACCCGGCCAGCCCGGCTTCGGTGACCACGATCGACTTCACCCAGGCTCCGTTCAACCTGACCGGCACCGCGGTGACCAGCGTCGCGGCCAAGAACGGCACCGTCGCAGTGGCGGTTCCCGACGGAGTGGACAAGACCAATCCCGGCAGCGTGGTGTTCCTCGAGGCTTCGACCTTGAACCACCTCGGCACCTCCACGGTTGGTGCGCTCCCCGACATGGTCACCTTCACGCCCGACGGCACCAAGGTCCTGACGGCGGACGAAGGGGAATGCCCCGACGGCGGCGGCTTCGGCACCGCGCTCGGCACCGTCAGCATCATCGACGTGAGCGGCGGTTTCGCCTCGCCCCCGGTGGCGACCGCGGACTTCACCGCCTTCGACAGCCAGGCCCAGCGCCAGACCCTGTGGGCGGCCGGTGTGCGTCTCTTCGACGCCGTGAACGGTCCGGACTTCATCGACAATGACGGCGACACCGTGACCGACGAGCCGGGCGAGAACCTCAACCTGCCCTCGCAGGACTTCGAGCCCGAGTACATCGCGGTTTCTCCCGACAGCTCCACGGCCGTGGTCACGTTGCAGGAAGCCAACGCGATCGCCATCCTCGACCTCGGCACCAACACCTTCATGGTGCAGCCGCTGGGTGAAAAGGATTGGAGCGGACTCTACGCCGACTTCAGTGATGAAGACGGGGTGGGCGGCGCCGAGGTGGGGCACCTGAAGATGGGACAACCCGTTTTCGGTCTCTACATGCCCGACGCCATCGACACCTTCCAGTCCGGTGGGCAGACCTACTACATCACCGCCAACGAGGGTGACGACCGCGACGACTTCGTGTCCGACAGCGAGCGTCTCAAGGACGTGACCGTCGATCTCGACGACACCGTCTTCCCCAACGAGGCGGACCTCAAGCTGGACGAAAACCTCGGCCGTCTCAACATCTCCAACAGCTACGGCTTGCGGGGTGACACCGATGGCGACGGAGACATCGACCGCATCCTCGCCTACGGCGGACGGTCCTTCTCCATCTGGGATGACAGCGGGAACCTCGTCTACGACAGCGGTGACTTCATCGAAAAGACCATCCAAAGCTACGGCCTGCCGTTCTTCGACGACGGTCGTTCCGACAACAAGGGTCCCGAACCCGAAGGTGTCGAGATCGGTCTCATCAACGGCGCGCCCAAGGCCTTCATCGGTCTGGAACGCTCCAACAGCGTGATGGTCTTCGACGTGTCGAACCCGCTGGCTCCGGTCTTCGAGGCCTTCCTCCAGCAGCCCGGCGACGTCAGCCCCGAAGGTCTGACCTTCATCCCGGCGACCGACTCGCCGACCGCCCAGGCCCTGCTCGTGGTGACCAACGAAGTCAGTGAGACCGTGACCGTCTTCAGCTTCGACGTCCCGACGTTCGACCTGACGCTCGATCCGACCACCAACGGTAACATCTCCGGCGCCACCAGTGGACCGGTTCCGTCCAACTCCGTGGTTTCCCTGACCGCGAATCCGGATCCCGGGTTCTCCTTCACGGGATGGACCGGGGACGCCTCCGGCACCACCAACCCGCTGGATGTGACCATGGACTCGAACAAGACGATCGGGGCGACCTTCGCTCCGGACGCCACGGACGGTGACGGCAACGGCTTCTCCGACTTCGAGGAAAGCCAGCTGGCGGCGCTCGATCGGCAGTTCAACGTGGGAGACTCGGTCAACCTCGACCTGAGCTTCCTCGACGACGCCAACCTGCGCCTGCTCGTTCGCGGCCTGCCTCGCGGCCTCAGCTTCGATCCGAACACCAAGACCATCACCGGAACCATCCTGGCCCCCGGTAGTGACAATGGTGGTTTCATCCGCAAGCTCGATGGCCGCCGCACCGTGGGCAACATTCCGCTGGTCTTCTCGATCGAGGAGTATCCTTTCCTCGGCACCTACGAGGCCCTGATCGAAACCACCGGTGGAACCCCGCTTCCGGCCGGCTCGGTCAAGATCACGGTCAACCGCGTGGGTTCCTGGTCCGGTGTCCTCCAGGTGATCGGGGAACCGCTGCCCCGCCGCGCTCGTGGCACCTTCGTGAACGCCCAGGCTCCGGCCCAGCAGATCGTGGCCAACTTCCCCAATCGCCGCCTCGGCGACCTGGAAGTGACGCTCGACCTGACCACGGCTTCCGACCTGGTGACCGGCACGATCGACAACGGCAACGACGTTCGCGGTTTCCGCATCGCCCAGCCCGTTCGCAATCCCGGTGGCAACGTCAGGCTCTCGGTGGGTCTCTTCCCCGACACGCCCGGAGACAGCGTCAACGTCCCCGCGGGAACCGGTTTCCTCAACGGAACCGTCAACAACCGCGGGATCGTTAGCCTGCGCGCCATCCTGGGTGATGCCCAGCGCACCGCCGTTTCGTTCTGCCTCTCGCAGACGAACCAGGGCGTGCTCTGGACGATGCCCTATCGGCGCGGAAGCGCTTCCTACATCGGTGGTATCTTCGATATCGGCGATCTCGGCCAGGCCGCCCGTGGCGGTGCTCCGGCCGGCGATCCGAATACCGGTGTGAAGTGGTTCAAGGAGAACGGTATCCCCGGGGAGCGCAGCTACCCGAACGGATTCGCTGTCCAGGACATCACCGCGATGACGAGCCGGTGGATCCCGGTGCCGTCCGCCTCCGCCATGGCTGATTCGCTCGGCCTGCAGTTCCGCGAGATCGACGCCACCTATGTGGGCGACAACGATCCCGGTCTGCCGACCAAGTACAGCCTGCGGAATCGCTACACCCTGCTGCCGATCGAGCCCTTCAACCCGCTGACCACGCGCGTCCGCGCGAACCGGGTGAACGGCTCCTTCGGAGGCCTGATCCGTCATCCGGACGGCAACAGCCGGGTGGACGGGGTCCTGCTCCAGGATGAAAGCTTCGGCACCACCGTTGGCGCCGGCATCATCCGCATCCCGATCCCGGGTGTGCGGGGTGCCTTCCGCACGGCGGGCATCGACCTGATGCAGACGCCCTGATCCCATCAATCTCAGCCGAAGGGCTCTTCGCGACTCGATCATTGCACCAAGAAGAGTCCTTCATCGAAAGACCCTCCCCGCGAAAGCGGGGAGGGTTTTTTCGTTCCCGGTTCTCCATCGGCGCTATTCTTTTTCCGGACGTGGATCGGTCGCTTCTTCCGGGCACGAGTTCTCTGGCTTGCCCTACCCCGTGAGGATTCCCGCTCGCGAGGGCACTCTCCCTTGTCATCTCGAGGAACGAAACAACGTCGAGGATTGGCCCCTTTCGGCTGGACGTCGCCGGGCGCTCGCGCAGGTGCGGAAATGGCGGAGGCCAGTCAAGCGTCGAGGAACGGGCCAACTCCTCCCGCTGGCGGGAGATTTCTCGGCTCGCGGGCTCGCTCGAAATGACAAGAGACGTGCGCGTTCGGCAAAGAGCATTACCCGTTCATCCACCGACGAAGTTTTGCGAGGATGTCTTCAGGAGCGAAGCCGAGGGATATCGCTCTCGCCCACACCAGCGCGAGCCGCACCCGAGTCTCTCGAATCGCGACCTCACCCTCTCTTGTCATCCCGAGCGAAGCCGAGGGATCTCCCTCCAGCCAAGATGACGCGCCCCGTTTCCGCCCCCCACTCATGCTCCCGCCACGCCCGCACCAGCGCGAGCGCCAGGCAACCTGGAGCGCCCCTCAAACGAGCGCCTCCTCAATCCGACTGACTGGGAAGAATGACCCGCCGGCGCGACCGGGGTGACTGGCCCGACTCGGATTCCTTGCCGTCGGCCTGCTGCTGGCGATCCCGCAGTTGCTGCAGCCGCATCGCAGCCGGGTTGACCACGGGAGAGTCGCCGTTGTTCGCATTGTCGTTGTTGCCCTCGGCCCCGGCATTGCGCGCCTGGGGAGAATTGACCGGCCTCCCGGGAAGCGCTCCCGATCGGCCCGGGCTGATGCCGCGGCCCGGCTGGGCACCCGCCGGGTTCGCATTCGGCGTCGGCGCCCCGCTGGGCGGAACGGCCGCCTGGGCGAAAGTCTCGTCGCCGTATTTCAGGGTGGCCGTCTCGTTGCCCCGGCGCACCTCGACCGAGGCCGCGCGCGGGTCGGGACTAGGGTTGGTCTTGATCAACTCGAAGCCGTCGGCCGGTTCCTCGTTGGTGAGTCGGGTGGATTCGCCGGTCTTGCTGTTCTGGATGTAGGCGATGGATAGCTCGCCGTCCTGAATCAGGCCCGTGAGCACGTAGTCCCGGGCGAAGGACTGCGGCGTCACCATCACCTCTCCGGCCGCCTCGAGCTGGAAGGGCGATTTCATCCAGACACCGAGGTAGCGCTCAACCGGATACGATTTCGGAATCGCCGGCTCGACGGTTTCCTCGGCGGGAGAAAGGTCACCCTCCTCTCCGTCATCCTGGCTGGACGCTGCCCACAAGGAACACGAAACCGTCCCGGCAATGACCCCCAGGGCCACTGCCGCCTTTCGCGGTCGCATCGAGCCGCGGCTCGTATCAGCCTGTCGGGTTCTGTTTCGCATACCAGCGTACCAGTTCCATTTCACAGATGATCAATTCCTCGTCCTCGGGATCCGGCGAGATCCGCACGTTTCTCACCGAGCGGAACGACTCCGGCTGTTGCAGTTCATGGAGCCAGCCGAAGACATCTTCCACCGTCCCGCTCGCGGTCAGCGACACCCGGGCCAGAACGTACTCCGCCACCTCGGCGGTATCAAGCAACTGGATCCCCGAGGTAATCACTCCCTGGGCATCGACGGCCTGGGCGTCCTGGTAGACGGCATTGCTGACCTGGTCGTCGGAGGTGAAGGCGGGAACATTTTCCTCGAGCCACGCCGCCCGCTCGAGCCAGAATTCGCGATCCTCGAGCAGGGCGTCGATCTCCACCATCTCCAGCTCCAGCATTTCCCGCTCGTCGGTGAGGGCGTCCCGCCGGTCACGGTAGAGATCCCACATCACGAGCGCTCCGCCGCCCAGCAGGAGAAGGGCGAAGAGGGAGAGCAGGAGACGTTCGCTGGCTTTCATCGGTCAGGGATTGAAGGCGGTGGCGCCGGTGCCGCCCGCCTGGTCGTCTTCGGACGGCAGGGCGAAACGGTAGGTGCCGAAGGCGACAAACTCGGCCACGTCGCCATTGTTCTCGGGTGGCGGAATCTCCCACTCGTAATCCTGGAGTTCCGGATTTCCCTCGAGATCGGCCTTGAACCGGATGGCTACGGGCACGCTGGAAGCCTCGCCGCGCACCACGATCTGTCCGCCGTTGGTGATTTCGAAGGAAGTCATCCGCAATCCCTCCTCGGGGAACAGCCGCGCCACCTGGTAGAAAAGCTCGACCGGGTAGCGATCGATCTCGAGCGCCGGCTCCAGCGCGGTCCACCGGGCCCGGGCCTCGCGAACCACGTCCGCCTCCGGCTCCCGTTGGGCGACTTCCTGGCGCAGTTCCTGGTTCTCGTTCTGGCGGCGGAAAAGATCGAAGATGCCGAACCCGATGAGGATCCCGTAGACCGCGGCCACCACCACGGCGGTGCGGACGGCTTTCCGGCTGCGTTCCTTCCGCTCGCGCGCCTCGGCGATCTCTCCGGGTTCGAAGGCGAATCCCTCGGCCAGCTTGGGATCGGGCGCCGGTTTTTCGACGACGCGAAAGTCCAGGTCGAGCAGGTCGGCGACCTGCTCGCCGAAATCGTCCGGCACCGGGGCATTGCCCGCCGCCTTCCACAGGACGAGCGCCTCGACATGATCGGCCATGCGACGCCCGTCGAGTTCGAGGTGGAGCAACTGGATGTCCCGCAGCAGCGCGGCATCCGGTTCCCGTCGACCCAGGCTCTGGAAATGGATCCACTGGCCTTCGCGGCTGAAGCCCACGACCCAGCGACCGAGTTCCTGCCAGAGCACGATGGCTCGCGGGCGCGGCGGCAGCATCAGCGGAGCGGGATAGAAACTCTCCCACTCGGCCTTTTCCCTGGCCCCGTCCTGATCGAGCGCTGCCGGCACCACCACCGCCCGCACCAGCCGGCGCGCGTCGGCCGAGCCCACGATCTTCCAGGCCAGGTGAGTTCCCGGTCCGTCGGGCACCGGAACTCCGAGGCGCTCCAGTTCCACTTCCAGCACCTGCTCGATGACCTCCGGATCGGGCGAACTGACCCACACCGGCACCGAGCTGCACTGGTGCGCCGGAATCGCGAATACCGCCGGACTTCCCGCCGACGGACGTTCCGACGGCGCCGCGACGGGATCGGCGGGGCGTTTTCGCCACCACTCCCATTCGCTGGCGCCGGGCGTCCAGAAACTGGTCGCTGTCGGGTTTTCCTTCAACGGAGTCGTCGTGTTCGTGCCTCCAGGAAGGAGGAATTTTCGTTTCGGTCCCGCACCACCACGGTCCGCTCGACGGAGATGTCGCCGATGGTGCCGATCGAGATGAGGCGGGCGGCAGCATCGTCAACCGAGACCAGGTTTTCAACCAACTGTTTGATCGATCCCTGGAGCCCGAGCACGTCCAGCGCCTCGCTGGTCGATTCGAATTCCGGGTCGTCCTCGGTGTGGGGAATTCCGTCCCGCCCGTTTCGTACCTCGACGAATCGCTGGGCGTTTCCGAGCGGACAGGCGCAGACCACCGCGATCAGTTCGGGAGGCGCGTCCCGGAGGTCGAGTTTTCCGCCGCTCCAGAGGGTAAAATACTCGCGCCAGGCCGGGAACAGCACCGCGACCTGGTCGAATCCGCGGACGTAGATCAACTCCTCGAGATCGCGGAAGGGCCGGTTGAAGGGAATCCCCCGCCAACCCTTGCTGCGGTAGTAGACGGATTCGGCCCCGAGAATGGGAATCTCCTCGTCATCGCGATCGACCCAGTCCCCGATGGCCGCCGCGAGCGCCTGGCTGTCGAATTCGCTCAGCCCCCACTCCATGAAGAGATCGGTGAGCACGCGACGCCCGTCCTCGGTCTGGGACAGCACGTTCGGATTCAGCCGCGCTCCCTCGCTGAGGATGCGCGCCTCGAAACCCTCGACGGGTCCCGTCTGCTGCCGGAGAAGCGGGTCCCAACGCTCCACCTTCGGGTGCATGGCCAGGGCGATGCCGGCGTCGGCGAGTTGCTCGGCGCGAAACTCGAGCGACGCGTTTCCCTGGGTTTCCAGTTCCACGAAGAGAAATTGGGCACCGGTGAAGATCGCGAGGCTGAGGATGGCGATCACCCAGTAGACCGCCAGCAAGGCCGACGCCCGGCGAGTGTGGGCGCGGTCAACGGTGAGGACTAGGGCGATTCGATGCATCGGGAAGAAAAAGAAAAACTCAACGATCGAGCCCGGGCGCGGACGCTTCATCGGACGGGTCGCCAGTCCCGGGAGCGGTATTGCCGGGGTCGCCCGGACTCCGGGGATCACCGGCTTCGTCTCCCGTTCCCGGATCCCCTCCCCCTGGCGCGGCCGGCTCCTCGATCTGGCGCGCCGGCACCCAGAAGACGGAGCGGATCGGGTTGGGTTCGCCTTCACCGGCCACGGTCAGCTCGATCATGACGGGATTCTCGGAACCGGGCGGCAGGACATCGACCCACTCCTGCCGGCCGGAGTCGTAGAAGCGCCACGTGAACTGCCGCAGGCGCCGCATCAGGGTCAGCGACCTGGCATCGACGGTGCGCATCTCGCCGCGCTCATAGCGATCGTCGGCCTCGGCGTCGAGGTAGTAGACGCTGGTGCGGATGTAGCCGCTGGTATCGATCTCGGCCGCGAGCACGACCCGACGCACCTCGAAATCGCCGCGCCCGAAACCGAAGGCCGAAGGCGCGTTGCGCAGCGAAAGGTAGGTGTCGTAGTGCCCGCCCCGCTGCTCGTAGCGAAAGGAAACCTCCGTCCCCGCCGGAAGCGATTCGAAATTCTGCCGGCACAGCTCGATGAAGCGCCGCTTGCGGGCCTCGCGCTGCTGCATCTCCTGGATGTCGCCCATCAGTTCCAACCCGCCCGTCGAGAGGGAGAAGATGCCCGCCGACAGAATCACCATCACCGAGAGCGCGATCGACAGTTCCAGCAGGGTGAAACCTCCGCGGCCACCCCGGCGATCCCTGGCGCTGTTTCCGAACGGTTTCATCGATTCGATTGTCCGTAGCGAAGCGTCTCCGCGACCTCGATGACCTCGTCCCGCCCTCCCCGTCTGCGAAAGGCCGTGATCTCGATACGGAACATGTCCTCGAGTTCCTCGCCCTTGGCGGTGGTGAACTCGGCGGGCTCGACGAGGATGCGATAGGAAATGCCGTAGGGATCGGGATCGGTCACCGTCTCGTCCGGCTGGAGAAACGGCTGGCGGCTGACCTCGGTGAGCAAGGTGCGCAACTGTCCGGTTACCCGGGACTCGTCCACCGATTCCGTCGAGGCCTTGGCGAGGCTGTTCAGCGCCGTCATCAGGCCGACCCCGGCGACGACGAACACGCCGAGGGCGAGAATCACCTCGAGCAGCGAGAAACCGCCCCGATTGCTGAATCGAACTCGCCTCATGGAAAATAGCTCTGTTCCTCCGCCATGCCCGTGAGCGGGTCGAAGGCCAGTTCGATGAAGGCCTTGCTGCGGCTGGTCTCCAGGCGAACCTCGATCGGCTCGCAGAGCCCACCCGCCCGGAACAGCCACGCCTGCCCGTCCAGCGGCTGCCACTCGGGATCGCCGAACCATCGGGCACTGACAACGGCGCCGGCGGGAATGGCCAGGGTGTTTTCCACTTCGACGGAAACCGCGCCGCCCGCCCCCGCGCCCTGGCCGCGAACCAGTTGAAGCTGTTCGGGCATCATCAGGATGGCGTAGTCCTCTCGGTAGGCGGCCGCCTCGGTCACCGCCTGGCGGGCCAGTTGTCTCAGGTCCTGGGCGACGGGCGCCAGCAACTGCTCGTCCGGCGATTCCCCGAAGCGAACCACGAAGAAACCGGTCAGCAGGACCATGATCGCCAGGACGACGACCATTTCCATGAGGGTGAAGCCCCGTGCGCTCCGGCCCCGGACCGTCGCCGCCACCGCCGGGCCGTCAGCAGACCGTCCGCTTTTCATGTCATGCCGAAAGATTCGGCCGGTCCGCTCACCAGTTGCCGATATCGTCGTCGGTCCCGTCCTTGCCGTCGGGGCCCCAGCTGTAGATATCGTAGCTCTCGGCGTTGTGCTTCCCGGGATAGCGATACTGGTATTCGTTCGACCAGGGATCGATCAGGGCCGGCTCCTTGAGAAACTGTTTCCAGGACCGCGGGGCGGGCCCGGAACTGGGCCGCTCCACCAGGGCGCGCAGTCCCTGCTCCGTCGTCGGGTAGAGACCCGCCTTGGTCTTGTAGCGGATCAGGTTGGCCTCGAAGTTCTTGATGTCCGCCTTGGCCTTGCCTTCGTCGGCGTCGCCGAGGACCCCGGTCATGGAGTAGACGCCGAGACCGAGCAGCAGGCCGATGATTCCCAGCACCAGGAGCATCTCCATGAGGGTGTAACCTCGCTGCTGGGAATGGTTTTTCGTTGTCCGTGTTTTCATTGGTTTTTTCGGTAGGTAATTCTATCGGTTCGTCATCGTGACTGCAACATCGAGATGGTGTCCTGAATCACGCTGACCATCAGCAGGGCCATGGTTCCGACGACGCCGGCCATGAGAATGATGATGACCGGCTGGATGAAGGCGCTGATCCGCTCGACGCTTCGGTTGAGATCGCGATCGAGCCGGTCCCCGGCCTTGGCCAGCGACTCGGTCAGCTGACCCGTCTGTTCGCCGACACGAATCATGTCGATGAGGGTGGTGGGAAAAACGCCGGTCTTCTCGAGACAGCGATGCAGCGAGGCCCCGTCGGACACCTGCTCGCTCACTCGCTCGATCTGGGCCTCGAGGTAGAGATTCTGGGCGCTCCCCTGGCAGAGCTGGAGACTGCGGATCAGCGACATGCCGTTACCCAGCAGGTTGGACAACGTTTCCAGGAACTGGACGTGAAAGCGGCGAAGCTGGAGGTTGCCGAACAGCGGGAACTTCAGCTTGATCCGGTCCCAACCCGGGCGATAGCGCGGGTTGCGGGTGACAGCCACGAAGACGGCGATCGCCACCCCGAGCCCGATCAGCAGCAGCCACCACCAGACCTTGAGAAAAGCCGAGACCGCGATCAGGATCTGAATGATGAGCGGCACTTCGCCGCCGTTGGACTCCACCAGGCGGATGAGGCGGGGCATCAGGAAACTGACGAAGAAGACCGTCACCAGCGCGCCGACGAAGAAGAGAAAGGCCGGATAGATCATTGCCGTCACCACCTTCGACCGCAGTTCGGCGATGGTCGTGAGGTAGCGGATCTGGCGCTTGAGGATGTCCGAAAGCGCGCCGCCCGCCTCCCCGGCGGCCACGAGGTTGCAGTAGAGCGATCCGAAACTCGGTGACGCCGCCGCCATCGCCCGGGAAAGCGAAACACCATCCCGCACCTGCTCGCGGATCTTCGTGGTCACCTGGCGAACGGGACCGGCGCCGCCACGGCCCTCCATCATCTTCAGGGCCGGCTCCAGTTGGACGCCGGCGGAAAGCAGGTCGCTCAACTCCTCGGTGAAGAAGATGACCTGGGTCGAGGTCAGTCGTAGCTGGGTCGCCGCGCTGGCACCTTTCTTTCCCGATGCTTTCGGTTTGGATGGGGACGCGACCTTCTTCGGCTTCGCCGCCGGAGCTTTTCCCGATTCGTGAACCTGGAAAGGCTGCACGCCGGCGTTGGCCAGCTTGCGATTGGCGTCGCCGCGATCCTTGGCCGCGATACTGCCCTCGACCGTCGAGCCGTCGCTTCGCAGGGCTTTGTAGGCAAACTCGGGCACGTTCTTCGAAAAATCCTCCGGCTCTCAGTTCACTCCGCCGCCACCGCCGGCACCGAAATGGCGTCGCTTTCCTCGTCGTCGAAGCTCTCCTCGGTCACGGAAATGACCTCGGCGACCGTCGTCTCTCCCTCGGCGACTTTTTCCCAACCGTATTCCCGCATCGTCCGGAACCCGTCGATCATGGTCTGCCGCTGCAGGTCGGCCCGGGTGCCGCCGCGCACGATCAATTCCTGCAACTTCGGCGTCATCCGGCAGAGTTCGTAGATGGCGAGCCGTCCCAGGTAACCGGTCCGGTTGCAGGTGTCGCAGCCGCCCGGCTTGGCCTCGTAGAGCGTGTGATCCCGGGCCAGATCGCGGGGGAAACCGCAACTCTTCAGGTACTCGTCGCTGAAGGTGGCGGGCTGGCGGCATTCCCTGCAAAGCCGCCGCACCAGGCGCTGGGCCATGAATCCGCGCACCGCCGCGGTGACCAGGAAGGGCTCCACACCCATGTCGACGAGCCGGGTGATCCCGCCGATGGCGTCGTTGGTGTGCAGGGTGCTGAACACCAGGTGACCGGTCAGCGCCGCCCGGATCGCGATCTCGGCGGTTTCCAGGTCGCGAATTTCCCCGACCATGACCACGTTGGGGTCGCCACGGAGAATGCTGCGAAGACCGCCGGCGAAGGTCAGGTTGATCTCCGGTTTCACCGCGATCTGGACCACGCCCTCCATCTTGTTTTCCACTGGGTCCTCGATGGTGACGATGCGTCGCGACTCGTCGTTGAGCACGGCGAGGAAGCAGTAGAGCGAGGTCGATTTCCCGCAACCGGTCGGACCGGTCACCAGCATGATGCCGTTGGGACGTCCGAGGATTTCGTCCACGTCGCGCCGAATGTGGGGCAGCATCCCGAGCCGCTCGAGGTTGAATTTCTCCTGGCCGAGCAAACGGAGACTGATGCTCTCGCCCTCGATTCCGGGAATGGTGGCGACACGAACGTCGATCGGCTGCCCCTCGAGCCGCAGGTGGATACGGCCGTCCTGCGGGAGGCGTTTTTCCGCGATGTCGAGCCCGGACATGACCTTGAAACGCGCGATCACCGAACTCTGCAGCGCCTTGATGTTCTCGGGAACCGGAACCCGCTGCAGCTTGCCGTCGATGCGGTAGCGAACCCGGAGATCGGCCGCCAGCGGCTCGACATGAATGTCGGTGGCCCGCCGGGCGAGGGCCTCCTTCACGATCTGGTTCACGAACTTGACCACCGAGGCCTCGGCATCGTCGTCGTCATCGATGACGTTGATCTCCTCCTTGACCTCGGAATCGGCGTCGAGATCGCGATTGGCCAGCACCTCCTCGAAGGTGTCCGCGCCCACCCCGAAGAAATTCTGGATGCCGGCGATGACCTGCCGGCGCGAGGACATCGCCCAGTGGATCGGCAGATCGATCGCCTGGTAGACCGCCCGACGGCGGTGAATTCCGAACGGGTCGTAGGTGGCGATGACGATACCGACCGGCTCGCCGTCCTCGTCGTCGTCCGGCCGGATCAGGCGCAGCGGGAGAATGCGGTTGCGAATGCTGACCTGGGCGCCGCAGAGCACCTTCAGTTCCCGGGCGTCCTCCGTGTCCGGCTCCGGATCGGCGACCCACTCCAGGTCGAGCCCCTCGCCGAGAACTTTCAGGAAGGCCTCGTCCTCAACGAGTTCCGAATCGAGCACCCGATCGACGAGATCCAGGTTGCCCTCCAGCGAATCGTCCACCAGCGAACGCAGCTCACCCGGATCGGCACAATTCGCCGCCCGGGCCGCCTCGAGGATCTGGTCCGCTATGCCTCCGTGTTTCAAGACACTCAGCTTCCTAGGCATGGCCCGCCCCGTCAAGTCTGGCGGAATGGGCGAAATGTGACGGAGATGTCGCTTTTTCCTCGAAGAATCCGGGGATCATCCCCCACCTCCCGTCGATCCCGGCAAGGTCGTGAAGCGGTTGACCCGGCGTGGGTTCGAGTCTAGGAGGGCGGCCCATGATCCACAAGACCGCGAAAATCGATTTCTTCCGCATCGAGAATGCCGACGCCATCGGGCTCGACAGCCTGCTCCGGAAACTTCACCAGCTGCCGCCCGACAGCCAGAAACGGAACATCGAGATCAACGACGACTGGGTACGCCTCGCCCGCGGCGAGTGGAGCGACGACGGCTATCTCGGCGACCTCATGCGCATTTCCATGGCCCCGGCCGGTTTCCGCGCCACCCTTTCCGGAAAGATCACGGCGGTGAACCTGGACCAGGACGAGGGCATGGCGGACTGCTCGGCGTTCTACCTCGATTTCGAAACCCGTCTCCTGGCGCTCCAGCGGAACGCCAAGGGAGTCTCCGCCCGCCAATTGGCGAGCTACCTCAAGCAGGTGGCCGATTTCGACGGCGAGGTGGAGATCACCCCCGTCCTCCACCCCACCGATCTCATGAAGGTGTCGGTGCTGCCGGTGATCCGGAAGGTGCACATCGTCGCCAACCTCGTCGATGTCATGCCGACGCTCGAAAACATCGACGAGAATACGCTCCGGCTCATCCAGAACGCCGCCCAGGCCGAGTCGGGCGGGATCGAGATCGTGATGAAATCGCCGCGCGAAAAAGGCGCCACCCTCAACCAGGCCGTGGTCTTGGAAACGCTCGAATCCTGGCTCCGCATTCACCGCGATTTCTCCGACGAGGAAAACGAGATCGTCAAGAAGATCGTCGTCAGCGGCAAGGACGAGGCCGGCGTCACCGTCGAGTTCGACCTCCTCAAGGACCGGATCTACACCGTGATGAGCTACCAATGGGTGCCGAACGACCACGAACTCTGGAAGTCCCGCTCCAAGCACGTCCAGACCGCCTGGGACCTGCACAAGGGCCAGCTGAAGCAGCTGTTGCCGGCCGGGGAGGAAGACGAGGAAACGGAAACCGGCGCCTGATCCGCCCGTCACCGGCCCGAGGCCGCCTCGGAGACGAGGGTGGTGCGGACACGGAGGACGACCGGCTCGCCGAAGAAATCCCGGGCCGCCTTCGCCGCCTTGCGCAGTTGTTCCGCCGTCGGCGCGGCGGGAGCGGACAGGTCGATCTCGAGGACGAACTCTCCTTCCGGGGAAACCCCGCGCCGCAGGGCATCGATCGTCGCCGAGTCGGCGTCCGTGCTTCCCGGAGCGGCGAGGATCAGTTCCAGGGTCGGTCGCAATTCCGTCGGCAGCTGCCGATTCAGGACCCGGTTCTTCTTTTCCACGATCTCGGACACGATCGCCGAACCGAGCGGCAGCATCAGCAGAAGGCACAACGCCACCAGTCCGACGAAGGCGCGCCGCGCCCAGAGCGGGCGACTCTGCGGGGACGGTTTCCGGCTCCCGCGCACCCCGGCGGCGTAGAGATTCACCGCCGTTCCCAACACGATGGCGACCACGTTGGTCACGAACAACAGGGCCGCCCCGCGCGCGACCGCGGCTTCTCCGAGGGAGAGCGAAATGCCCACGGTGGCGATCGGCGGCACCAGCGCCGCCGCGATGGCGACCCCGGCCAGCGCGGCCCCGAGTTTCGGTCGCGCCAGGCAGTAGGAGGCGGCAATGCCCGAGACGAAGGCCACGCCCATGTCGATGAGACTGGGTCCGCCCCGCGCGGCCAGCTCGGACGTCAGGCCCGTCATCGGCGCCGCCATCAGGCCGATGAGAAATCCGATCACCAGGGCCGCGAAGAATCCCTGCACGATGGCGCGGGCGGCGGTGCGAAAGAGCGGGAAATTTCCCTGCACCAGCGCCAGGCCGCAGCCCAGGATCGGCGTCATCAGCGGCGCCACCAGCATCGCCCCGATCACGACGGCGGTGCTGTTCTGGATGAGACCGAAGGACGCGATCGCCGTCGAGAGGCAGATCAGGGTCATGAAATCAAAGGACCACCGGGAGCCATCCTGGAGCTTCTCGAACAGCTCGACCCGGGCCTCCCGCGTCAGCTGGGGAATGCGCAGATCGAGCCAGCGTTCGGCCCGCTCCCGCACCACCTCGGACAGCGGGCGGGCATCGCGAATCACCGCGACCGCCACCTTGCCGCCATCCCGGAGGAGCCGCTCGGGAATGGTGCCGAACAGCTTCTGGCGAATGGTTCCGATCTTCGAGGCCCCGATCAGCACGAGGTCGAACGGTTCACCGGTCGCCACCTCGCGGATGCCGTCGGCGACCTGGTTGGAGACCACCACGCGCGGCTGGACCTCCAGGTCACCCGATTCCTCCGGGTCGATGCCGGCTTTCCGGAGAATGCCCTCGAGGATGTGCTCGCCGACCGCGCCGGAGATTTCCGGTTCGTCGATCGCCAAC
>JAUIGT010000664.1 GCA_030432615.1 Verrucomicrobiia bacterium | reverse complement strand
CATCGCCGAGTCGGGCCAGTAGCCGGGGGCGTGGGAGCGGAATTCGAGGAGGTCGTCGGGCATCGAGATGGCGGGAGGTTAGAGAGGGTGGGGAATGTGTCAAATCGCTGGGAGATGGAGCGCCGATGACGAAATCGGCAGGGTGAGGGCCGATCTCCTGATCGGCGCTTCTACCAGCGCGAGGCGGGCATTTCCGTCCAAAGCATGGCGGCATGACCTTCGCGGAGCCCGGCCTCCGCCGCGAAATCCGGCCAGCGACGGACGGCTTCCAGGACCTGGTCGATCTTTTCCCCCGGTCGGCGGATGGCCTGGTCCCCGCCCAGCTGGAGCAGATGGTCGGTGGTGAGTGCCGAGAAACGCCCCCGGACCCCTGCGGCGCGGAAACCCGAGCCGAGGGGGTAGGAGGTGCGGGTGAGATCATAGGCGGGCGAGAGTTTCCACCCGGCTTGCGGGTCGAAGAGGAAGGCGTGATTGCGGGAATGATCGTCGTCGTTGGCGATGGCGATGTTGAAGATGGCCCTGCGGAAAGCCTCTTCGACCTCGGCTTCGTGGAGGGTCAGGTCCCGGGTGAGGTCGAGGAGATCGACGTAGTCGAGGGTCTCGCGAACCGGGGTGTGGGTGAGTCCCGCAAAGGTGTGAACGTGCTTCGGCAAGGAGCCGGGTTGCCGGTCGAAACGTCTGGTCAGAAAATGACTGAGTCCGTCCGCGGTCGTGAAGAGCCGCGTCTCCGGCGTGCGGATCCCCGCCGCCGCCGCCATCCGGGTGACGGCGAATTCCTCGCGACCGACCGGGTCGTCGGCATCGAGCTGGAATTTCACCAGCCACCGGGTGAAGCCCTCCGGCGCGGGACCGCCCCCCGCGAAAGCCCGGGAAAAATCGTCGTTGAAGGCGACCAGCGCCTTCGGCTGCGCACCGCCTGGAGAAAGACCGCCGCGCACCAGGGCTGGCAGAAGGGTCTGCGGATCGCCGTCGAGCACCTGGCGGGCGGCCGCCACCAGTTCGCCCACCTCGGTGGCCAGCGTTTCGCGGAAGGATCTCGGAGAGAGATCCGGCTCGTAGGCCAGGGCTCCGATGCTGAACGCGCCCTGGCAGGCGAGCTTCTCGAGCGGTCGCACCTCGTTCCAGGGCAGGTTCATGCTGGCGAAATGATGGCGCATGATTCGCTGGCCCCACCAGTCGGGCATCGAGTCGTCGAACAAGCCGAACAAGGGGCCGAACCCGGTCGTGGGCGGGGTGACCGGACCGGTGAGCGAGAGGGGCAGATGGAGGGGCGAAAGTTCGATTCCGTGTGCCTGCCACTCCGGATCATACTGGAAGTAGATCCTCCCCCGGGCGTCGTCGGCCAGTCCGCCGATGCGCGGCTGTCCGGAGAGGCCGAGAAAACGAACGTCCAGCTTCATCGGGAGTGATGAGTCGCTTCAACGTCATCCAGCGAGGCGTAGGCCGGCGTCGTGGCGAAGAGTTGGCGCAGCTCGCCGTCGAGGTTGAGGATCACCGCCACCTTGGCCAGCCGCTGCAGCGAGCCCTTGCCCTCGCGCTCGAGGAGCTTGAGCGTGGACAGCGAGATCCCGGAACGCTCGGCCAGTTCCGCCTGGGTCCAGCCACGGGCCTTCCGGTGTTCCCGGATGCGCTGCCCGATCTGGCGGATCAGATGGACGGGATTCCGTTGCTGAAAGGTTGTTATTTTGTCCACAGGAGCTAAAATAGCCAAGTGTAGCTAAAATACCATCTATTTCTTGAGGCGGCGTGGTAGGGAATAGGTCTTATGGGACGTAGGGGTCCTATGGGGAATGATGCTTCTATAAGCCGCTGCGATCCCTTCCGGGTTCCCGGGTCACCGGGAGGGCGAGGTTGGAGGCAGGTCGCCCCCGGCCTGCGGGCCTTGTGGCTTTGGTGATCGGGAAGGGCTGCGGGGCGGGGGCGCCCCGCCTCCGGAAACTGCGGCAACCGCATGCCGCTTGGCATCTCCCCCGATGAGGCGGCTCAAAGAAGTGCCATTCGTCCTATGGGTCCTATTTCTCCGAGCCTGCCTCCATCTGGCTCCGCCAGTAATCCAGCCGCTCCTTGATCCGTTTCTCGAGTCCGTTCGTGGTGGGAGTGTAGTATTTCCGGCCCTCCGGCAGGTAGGCCTGCGGCACGTAGCCGCCCTGGTAATCGTGGGAGTAGAGATACTGCTGGGCGGCGACCTTCTCTTCATGCTCTGCCGAAGCGGGTTGCAAACCCGCTCTCCCCAGTTTCTTCCGGGTCTTGGTCCGCAGATGCTCGGGCACGGCAAGCGTGCGGCCCTTTTCGATGTCCCGCATCGCCTCGCCGAGGGCGGCGTAGGCGCTGTTGGATTTCGGGGCGGTCGCCAGATAGACCGTCGCGTGGGCCAGCGGGATGCGGCCCTCCGGCATGCCGATGAACTCGAAGGCCTGGTGCGCATCCATGGCGACGCGGAGCGCGTTGGAGTCCGCCAGCCCGATGTCCTCGCTGGCGGAAATGACCAGCCGCCGGGCGATGAATCGCGGGTCCTCTCCCGCGTGAAGCATTTTGGCGAGCCAGTAGAGGGCGGCGTCGGGATCGGAGCCGCGGATCGATTTGATGAAGGCCGAGGCGGTGTCGTAGTGCGCATCGCCATCGGCATCGTAGGCGATCGCCTTCCGCTGGATCGATTCCTCGGCCACCGACAAGGTGATGGAAACGACACCGTCGTCGTCCGGCGGCGTCGTCAGGGCGGCCAGCTCGAGGGCGGTCAGCGCCTTGCGGACGTCGCCGTCCGACATCTCGGCGAGGTGGTGAAGGGCCTCCGTCTCGCACTGGACCTGCATCCCGCCGAGGCCCCGTTCCCGGTCGTGAATCGCTCGTTCCAAAACGGGAATCAAACAATCAGTTGAAACGCTCTCTAGTTGGAAGATCTGCGAGCGCGAAACCAGGGGTGAGTTGACGTAGAAGTAGGGATTGTGGGTGGTGGCTCCGATGAAGCGGACCGTGGCGCGCTCGATGTGGGGAAGCAGCACGTCCTGCTGCGCCTTGTTGAAACGGTGGATCTCATCGATGAATAAAACGGTCGTTTGCTTCC
>JAUIGT010000076.1 GCA_030432615.1 Verrucomicrobiia bacterium | reverse complement strand
CCATCGACCGAGAGCCAGGCTCCCTGGTCGCGCGCCGCCCAGTAGAGCCGGTCGGCGGCCGGTTGGAAAACCACGCCGGCCACGGGCTCGCCTTTCTCCACCAGGGCGATGTTGACGGTGAATTCACCGTTGCGCTTGATGAATTCCTTGGTGCCGTCGAGCGGATCGACGAGCCAGAACCGTTCCCACTCCTTCCGTTCCTCGTAGGGCACCGTCTTCGTCTCCTCGGAAATCACCGGGACTTCGCGATACCGCTCGGTGAGGGCGGCGACGATGACCTCGTTCGACCGGCGGTCGGCCTCGGTGAGGGGCGACTTGTCTTCCTTCACATCGACGGAAAACTCGGTGCCATAGACGTCGAGAACGGCATCACCGGCACGGCGAGCGGTGTCCTTGAGGAATTCGAGATCGAGATCGAGTGGCGACAGGGGCATGAATCGTGGGGCTGACGGGGAAAGAAAACGCGAATCGCCACCCTGCCCGCTGCCGGGCCGCTTCTCAACCGATTCCTTTGGAGAGGGAAGCACTCGCGACGAGGGCCAGAACGGGACTCGAGGGGGTTGGGTGGCGGACTCGACCCTGTCAGGTCAGGGAAGCGAGCTGGCTTTTCACCCACTCCAGAGCCTGCGAAGCCTGGTCATCCTTCGGGTTGGCGGAAAGGTAGGCCTCCCACTGCGTCTGGGCGGTCTCGTAATGCTGCTTGGCGGCGTCCTTGTCACCGGTCTGGAAACTGGCGTAACCGAGCTGGCCCTGTGCCTGGGCGTAGAGGCGGCGATAGGCGGGATTGGAGCTGTCGATCGCCAGGAGGCGCTCGATCAGGGTGTTGGCGGAACGCAGGGTATCGCGGCACTCGGCGTGGTTGCCGCGATCGGACTGGAGGTTGGCGAGGCTGCACCGGCGCTGAGCGAGGGCGTAGACGAGTTCCTCGGGAGCGGCGGGACCGGCCTCGGCCACCAGCGGCGCCAGCATTTCGATGGCCTTGGTTTCCCATTCCACCGCGGTGGCGGCCTGGTTGGCGTCGCGCTGCTTGTTGGCCAGGGCACCGTAGCAGTCGGAAAGGGCCACGAACACCTGGGTGCGATGCCGATTCTCGGGCGCGGCGGCGACTTCCGAGAGCACCTTGGCGGCGGCGGTGAGTTTCTCGACGTTGTCCTCGGCCATCGCCACCTCGGTCAGGGTCCGGGCGAAGCCGAGGTGGTAGTCGTCGACCGCGGCGTTCAGTTCGATGGCATCGGCATAAAGTTCGGAGGCCTCGCGATAGGCGTCGGCCGCTCCCTCGATGTCGCCACCGAGCCGCATCAGGTCGGCGGTGGCGGCAGTGGCGCGGGCGAGTCCGCCGATGACGCGGTGATCGACGGTATTGTCGCGATCTTTCAACGCGTCGCGCAAGGCCAGGAGAATGCGCAGGGCCTCGGACAGCTGCGCCTTGGCCCCGGCAAATTCCCCCATCTGCCGTTGGATATCGGCCTGGAGCATGCGCACGTCGGCGATCGCGATGGCGGGCTCGGGATCGTTGGGCGTGGCCTCGTAGACCTTGAGCCAGAACTTCACCGCGTCCTCCAGCGCCACCAGCCCGGCCTGCGGCTGCTTGCGGATCTTGGCGATCTCCGCGAGGCGGGTATTGACGATGGCGAGGTGACGCACCACGTCGGGGCGCGGGTTGGAATCTCCGGCGCGCACCTGCTCGAGCCGGACCTTGGCGGTGACGAAATCCGCCTCCGCCTTGGGGAAATCTCCCAGCTCGTAGTGAATCTCCCCGAGAAAGCGGGCCGCTTTCGCCGAAGGCTCCAGGAAATCGGGCGCGTCGCCGTAGATCTGGAGCAGGTTCGAATAGTAGTCGGCCGCCTCGGCGAGCGCCGCGTGCCGTTCTTCCTGGAACCCGGGAACGTCACTGTCACGATTCTCCAGGACCAGCTCGAAAAACCGATCCCCGTTGTCCTGGGATGAAACCAGCAGTTCCCGCGACTCCCGCATCTGCTGGCGCATCTCTTCGCGCATCTTCTCGCGGATCTCCTGTCCCTGTTCCTTGACCGCCTCGATCTCGGCCTCCTTCTGGGCTTTCTCCTCCTCCGTCGCCTCGATCGTTTTCTGGATGGTGGCCACATGCTGTTGCGCCCCTTCGCGGGTCACGCTCAGCTCGTTCTTGAGGTTCCGCGATTCGGCGAAGAAAAAGGCACCCCCCGCCGCGAAGAAAAGCGAGAACACCGCCGCCGCCGCCGCCGCCCGTTGCCAGCGCGCGGCGCGCTTGAGCACCCGGTGCCGGCCCTCGACCGCCTGGCGCTCGGCTTCGACCAGGGCGAGGTGGTGATCGCATTCGGCGAAGGCCGCCACCACGTCACGCATGTCGGGAAAACGTTCGCGGGGATCGACGGCGAGACAGCGCTCGATGACTTCCCGGCGCTTGGCCTCGCTCTCGGACGTCGCCGGCTTCGGCCAGATGATCCGCTCCTCCTCCACGATCCAATCGACGTATCGTTCCGGCTGATCCAGCACAGTGCCGAACGCGGCGGCAGGCACGTGGCTGAAGCCCTGGATCTCGCGGAGGTAGGCCTGGTACTGCTGTTCCAGGCGCGGAAAACGCCCGGTCAGCAGGAGAAAGGCGATGACGCCGAACGCGTATACGTCCCAGCGCTTGCCGGCACCGTGAGAGGGATCGCCGTTGTCGAGTTGTTCCGGGCTGGCGTAGAAACCGAGATCGCCCATTTCCAGGTACTGGAGACCGGTGAGGTAGCCCTGTCCCCAGTCGGCCACCTTCACCTGCCAGTGATCCGGATTGGCACCGCCGTCGAGGAAGATGTTGGCCGGCTTGAGACCGCCGTGGATGACTTCCAACCGATGGGAAAAGGCCAGCGCCTCGGCGATCTGGTCGATCAGCCCCAGTGCGTCCGGCACCTGGATCTCGCCGATGAGGGAATCGAGCGAACGGCTGGACCAGTCACCCGACTGCGGATCGCGCTCGCCGAAATAGGGCGAAATGTAGAAGTAAGGATAGTCGGCGAAATTGTAGTCGAAGACCTCGGCGATGCCCGGATGCCGTTCCTTGCCGGAAAGCGCGCGGATGCAGCTGGCGACGAGCCCGGGATTGATGGACTGCGCCTTGAGGAATTTCACCACCCGGGTTTCCCGCCCCTGGTAGGTGCAGCGGACCGCCACCCCGCAGGCGCCTTCGCCGATCAGCTCGTCGTATTGATAGCCTGGCAGTTCCGGGAGTTTCATGCCCTGATCGGGAGCGGTCGGTGAAAAAAGAAGCGTTCGCGGGAAGCGGAAAAAGCCGGCTCTCAGGCCTGCTCGAGGGCGGCAGCGGCGATGACGTCCCACTCCTCATCGATGCGGTCGCGGCTGCCGGCCGGCTTGCCGGCGCGGGAATACCAGTAGCCGGCATTGCCCAGGTCTCCTTCGATCAAGTGCAGGTGCGCGTGGATCCATGAACCCATCGCCGTGGGCAGATCCTGCACCAGGTCGTGGGCGTCGTGCCAACGGTCGTGCTTCACGCACCAGAGCGCCTGCAATTCCACGGACCACTCCTCGGAGGGCTCCGTTTCGCTCTCAACCTGTTTTTTGACGGATTCCCGGGTCATACCTACAGCCGCATTCTACCGTCCCCTCCGCGGTGCCGCAACTCCGCCATGCTCCTGTCTCATGTCGCTTCACAAAACGGCTCGTTTCTGAAAAACTTAGGTCGAAATGCCCCACGCCCCTGATTCCCCCTCCATCCGCACCACCACCGTCGGCTCCTGGTCCCAACTCGACTGGTTGCTCCAGGTCTCCGGCGAACAGGCCGTCATCGATGCCACCTCGGTCGTCATCGGCACCCAGCGCCGGATCGGGATCGACCTGCCGACCGACGGCGAACTCTACCGCTTCGACCCCGATCACCCGGACACCAACGGGATGATCGAGTTTTTCACCCGACGGCTCGGGGGCATCGATTCCGCCGTCGGGGTCAGCGACGCCCGCCGCTTCCGGGAAAAGCAGGACTTCGCGTGGCGACAGAAACCCGCCGGGATCGTCCGCGAGGCCATCACCGAGGGCACCCTCGATCTCGCCGCCGCCTGCGCGCGCTCGAAATCCGTCGCCGACGGCCCGCTCAAGTTCACCCTCACCAGCCCCTACATGCTGGCGCGCACCCTGCTCGACGATCACTACGGCGACTTCGACTCGCTCTGTCTCGGGATCGCCGACGCCCTCGCGGAACAGGTCGGCGAACTCGACTGCGACTGCGTCCAGGTCGATGAGGCCAACATTCCCGGCAGCCCGGAGAACGCCCCCATCGCCGCCGCCGCCATCAATCGCATCCTCGACCGGGTGACCGTCGAGAAGGCGGTCCACTTCTGCTTCGGCAACTACGGTGGCCAGACCATCCAGCGCGGCGAATGGGCGGCGCTGGTGGAATTCCTCAACTCCCTCCACACCGACCACCTCGTCCTCGAGCTGGCCCACCGGCCCCACGACGATCTCGAGGCGCTCCGCGACATCGATTCCCGCATCCGGCTCGGCATCGGCGTCATCGACATCAAGGTCAACCACATCGAGTCGCCCTACGAGGTCGCCAAGCGCCTCGAAAACGCCGCCCAGGTGCTGGGCACGGAACGCATCGGCTGGGCGCACCCCGACTGCGGATTCTGGATGCTGAAGCGCTCCGTCGCCGAACGGAAGATCGCCGCCCTGGTGAAAGGGCGGGATCTTTTCCTGGGGAGCGAGTGAAACTCCCTCGCCCGGTGTTCAGCGCGGCTGCCGATAACGCATCAGCATGAAGGAGGCCGGCAGCGTGAACACCAGCAGGAAAAGACCGCGTCCCGCGTCCCAGCGGACCTTTTCGTCCCCCACGAAAAAGGCCGCCGCCAGCAACGACCCGAGCCCGATGCTGATTATCAGAAGCGCCCAGCCCGCCAGGTGGGCCGTTCTCTCGGAACATCCGCGCCGCTCGCCCGCGACAAAGGGCCGGTCGAGCGATTCCTCCTCGCCCAGGGGCGCGCCGGTGAGATTGGCGATGCGACGGGCGATTTCCTCCGCCTCGTGGAACCAGAGCGAATCCATGACCAGGTCGCCCGAGGCCGCCTGCCGGGTGCGGAAAAAGTAGAAGGTCTCGACCTTGCGGGGCGCGAGAGGATTTCCGCGCGTCATGGTGTCGATGCGGTCGAGCGCATCCCAGGGCAACTCGTGCTGCCTGACCAACCAGGGAAACCACGGCCCCGCGCCCGAGCGTGGCAACGAAAACCGAAGCACGCGCGCTTCCTCGTCGATTTCCACCCCGAGCCGGAGATAGGCCCACCCCATCAGGAACATCATCAGGCCGAAAGGCCACATGATTCCCCCGAGACAGATCGTGGCTCCCGCGGCCGATTTCTCCCCGCTTTCCAACGAGGCGGCCACAAGGATCACCAAGGGCAGCAGTACCAGAAATGCCCCGATGCCCAGCAACGCCACGACCGGCCCGCGCTTGGAGCGAAATCGCTTCACAGGGCCAGTCTGGTTCGCGAGACCAGCGGGGTCAAGCAACGCTCCCGGCCAGGCATTTCGCCGCTTCCTTGGCGAAATAGGTCAGGATCATGTCGGCGCCGGCGCGCTTGATGCCGGTGAGCGATTCCAGCATCACTTTTTCCTCGTCGATCCAACCGTCGGCGGCCGCGGCCTTGATCATGAGGTATTCGCCACTGACCTGGTAGGCGGCCAGGGGCAGGTCGATCTCCTCGCGGAGCAGACGAATGATGTCGAGATAGGGCCCCGCCGGTTTCACCATCAGCATGTCGGCGCCCTCGGCGATGTCGAGTTCGGCTTCCCGCAGCGCCTCGCGCCAGTTGGCGGGGTCCATCTGGTAGGTCTTCTTGTCCCCCGCCTTCGGCGCCGAATCGAGCGCGCCGCGAAAGGGACCGTAGTAGGCCGACGCGTACTTCGCGGTGTAGCTGAGGATGGAAACGTCCTCGTGCCCGGCCTCGTCGAGCGATTCGCGGATCGCGCCGACCCGGCCGTCCATCATGTCGCTCGGCGAGACGATGTCCGCCCCCGCCACCGCGTGGCAGAGCGCCTGGCGGCAAAGGACCTCGACCGTTTCGTCGTTGAGAATGCGGAGATCGCCCGTCTTCGGGTCCTTCTCGACGATGCCGTCGTGCCCGTCCGAATTGTAGGGATCCAGCGCCACGTCGGTGATCACCGCCACCTCCGGATGCGCCTCCTTCACCGCCCGGATCGCGCGCGGCACCAGGCCCTCCGGGTTGAAACACTCGTCCCCGTGGGGCGTTTTCAGCGATTCCGCGATCGCCGGGAAGAACACCACCGCCTTCACTCCGACCGCCGACGCCTCCCCGACCTCGTTCACCAGGCCCTCGAGACTCCAGCGATGGCAGCCCGGCATCGAGGCGATCGGTTCGTCCTTCTCCCCGTCGTGGAGAAAAAGCGGATAGATGAAATCCGCCGGCGTCAGCACTGTCTCGCGCACGAGCCCGCGCACGGCCGGGGACTTGCGATTGCGACGCGGGCGGATGGGGAGTTCGAATTTTCCGGACATGGTTCGTTCAGGGTAACGGCGACTGCGAACGCCCATCTTACGACCACGCGAGCCGTACTTCCACTCGGTCTTCGCGGTTCGTGCCCGACTCAAATCCCGATCAGTCCGCATCCGGAGCGTACCGCTGCAACCGCGATCGAATATCGTCCGAAAAGACGCCGAGAAAAAACAGAGCGATCGCTGGATAGGCGACGAGATGGTTCCGCAGCTTGGCTACCTGAAGCAGGTCCGCCTTGAAATCATCACCAAGCTGTTCCTTGGCGATTTCCTTCAGGTCCCCACCCTGATTCGAAGCCAGCATGGCAGAATTCAGTGTCTCCATCACTTCCAGGAATTTGGGGAGAACGATGGCGTAACTCGCGTATTCCACCCAGAGTGCTCCGGCAAAAGCTACCCATGCCAACCATCCCATGGCTTTCCGCAGCCACGGATTCGGATCCTCGAAGACCTCGTGAGCCAGCCTGGCCACAGCCATCCAAGTCATCGCGTGGATCGGCGCCAACTTGGAACCACCAAAGATCCAGACGATGAGAAAGAATGTTCCCAAGGCCAAGGGAAACACACTCCAGCGGATCGCTTGGATCTGGTCGCGTGACAGAAGAAATTTCCCGCCCTTCGAGCAACGAATCCCGAGATGGAAAAGAGGCCCGATCACGACCCCAAGCACCAGCAAGGAAAACATTACGCTCTTGATCACGACTCCCAAGGACTGGACGGGCCCCGGCAACGATGACTTCGCCAGCCACGAGCCACCCTGCATCAGGAGCACGATTCCGACCACCAGTGCCCACACCGGGACACGGTCCAAGGCATTCAGCCCCTTGATCAGGCTTCCGAGAACAGGGTTCCCGAGATTGATCGCGTGTCCTAATCCGTCTTTCGCTCCCTCATTCTGCGGATCCAGCCGCAGGGCTTCCATGAAAGCCTGCTTCGCTCCGTTGCCGTCGTTCGCCTCGATCAATACCCAGCCCCTCGCGGTGAAATTCCAGGAATCATCCGGATCGTCCGAGAGCAGTTCATCGGAGGCGGCCCGAGCTTCGTCGACTCTTCCCAAGCGGCCCAGAAGGATACTTCGGATGCCGCGGCTACCTTCGTGATCGGGATCCGCCACCAGCCCGGTCTCGGCGGCCTCGAGAGCTCGCTCCAGTTTGCCGGAAACCATCAGGATCTGAGCTTTCATCGCGAAGCAGTCGGCATCGTCGGGGTCCAGCCTGATGGCTTCATCGATGGCGGCGAGCGATTCCTGCCGGCGCTCCTGATCGAGAAGTGCTCTCGCGAGAAAGAAATGGGCCGTGGCCCAGTCGGGGGCCTGACCGATCGCCATCCTTGCGCTTTTCTCCGCCTCTTTCGGTCGGTTCTTGCGACAGAGAGTGTCAGCAAGGAGCACGTGCAACCACTCGTCTTCCATCGACTTGACGAGCATGGCTCGAATCTCGTTCTCCGCTTCATCGAGTCTTCCCTGCTGCAACAGAAGCTCGATTTTACCGTAGTGACCGAACATGACTTCTTGGAAATTTCCGTACCGGTCTACTCAAATCGACTTTGCTGGAAAAGAGAAATCGCCACCCATTTTCAACCAGTCAGCCCGCCACCCGTCGGGGAAGCCCCTACGCGGTCAGCAGCACCAGACGCAGTCCGGTATACCGCCGAAAGCCACGATCGAAGGTGACCATTTCCATGGAGGCTGTCTTCGCGAAGGCCGCCAGGTAGGCATCGTTCCAGATCTTGGCGGAAAAAGTCGCCTTTCCCGTGTAGCGGCGCCACTCCCGCTCCACCGCGGTCGGCTCGGTCTGGAAATCGAGCCGTTCGTCACTCATCAGGAGATCGTAGGCCTTCCACGCCTCCGGCAAGGTGAGCGCATCCGACAAAAACACCTTGGGATTCGACGCGAGCCGAAGAAACCCCTGCTAAGTCATCCGACAGAAACTGCAGGAGGCGTCGCTCTTGAGCCCGTCGAACCAGTTCAGCGCCACCTTGTGGTGAGGATGCGCGGAAAACGTCAGCGCCAGCCAGAAATTGATGTCCGGCAGACTACTCACGATCCTCCGAATCCAGCAGCTCCGCGAGGGCGTCGGGTGAGACGTCATAGGTCGTCTCTTGAGACTTTACGATCGGCAGCGCGACTCGTGCCGCTTTCTTCTCCAACGACTCATCCGCCATCAAGTCCGCGCGAACCGCCCGCAGCACGGCCTCCTTGAGGGTTTCCCCGCGTAGCGCAGCACGCGCCTTCATTTGCCGGAAGAGCGAATCAGGAATGTCGATCGTCGTTCGCATATTCGCATAAAAACATGAAAATGCTCAAATCGCAACGGCATGGGTAGCGAGAAAGAGAATCCCCACTTCACTTCGGCTCCAGCTCGTAGCCGTCCTTGCCGTCCTTCACCACCCAGCCGAGTTCGCCCAGCTCATCCCGGAGCGCGTCGGCGGTGGCCCAGTCTTTTTCCTGCTTGGCCGCGAAGCGGCGGTCGGCCAGGTCGCGGACGTCGGCGGGGATGTCGATCTCGCCCCCGACCTCGGGAAGCTCCAGACCCAGGGCTTCGATGACGGCCCGGAAACCGCGATACTGGATCACCGCCTCTTCCGGGGAAAGCGATTCCGGTTTCACTTCCTTGATCGCCGAAAACAGCCGGCCGAGGGCGTCGGGTGTGTTCAGGTCGTTGAGCAGGGCCTCGAAGGCGGGACCGAAGGCGCCACGCTCCCCATCGGACAGGCCGCGGAGTTCATCATACCCTGTCGGCTCGGCGACCTGACCCTGTTGAATCAGCGCGGCCTCGAACTTCGCGAGCCGCTCCAGGGCGTGCCGGGCGCCGGCGAGGGCGGGAAAGGTCTCGTTCCCCTCCTTGTCCCGGGCCACGAAATTCAACGGCTGGCGGTAGTGGGCGGAGATGAGGACGTAGCGCACCTCGGCACCGGAAAAGCCCGCGGCCTCGATCTGGTCGAGGGTGTAGAAATTGTTCAGGCTCTTCGACATCTTGCCGCCATCGACGAGCAGGTGCGTCAGGTGAAACCAGTGATCGGCCATCCGGCAACCGGTCGCGGCCTCGCTCTGGGCGATCTCGTTTTCGTGATGCGGAAATATCAGGTCCACCCCGCCGGAATGGAGATCGAAGGTCTCGCCGAGGTATTCGCGGCACATCGCCGAGCACTCCAGGTGCCAGCCGGGCCGGCCGGGTCCCCAGGGGCTGTCCCACCAGTTGTCGCCGTCCTCGGGCTTGCGGGCCTTCCAGAGCGCGAAGTCGGCCACGGAATCCTTCTCGTATTCATCGTCGGCCACGGCGGTGCCGAGACGCAGTTCCCGCTTGTCGAGGTGCGACAGGCGGCCGTAGGCGTCGAAACTGCTGACCCGATAGTAGACCGATCCGTCATCGGCGCGGTAGGCGTGCCCCTTTTCCATCAGGGTCTCGATCAGCGCGATCTGCTGGGGGATGTGTCCGACGGCGCTCGGCTCCCGGTGGGGTGGCAGGAGGTTGAGCCGCGCGCAATCCTGGTGAAATCGCTCCGTCCATCGCTCGGTGAATGCCTTCAGCGACTCGCCGGAGGCCTGGGAGTCGCGAATGGTCTTGTCATCGACATCGGTCAGGTTGCGGACATGGAAGGTCTCCATCCCGCTCATCTCCAGCGTGCGGCGGAACACGTCCTGGAGCACGAAGGTGCGGAAATTTCCGATGTGAGCAGGACCGTAGACGGTCGGGCCACAGCAGTAGAAGCGGAAGACGCGACCATCGCGCGGCTTCAGCTCGGCCAGGGAACGCGTCAGGGTGTCGTGGAGTTTCATCGGCGGATTCGAATGCTTCGAGGGGAGGCGAGAACAAGGATCGCCTCTCCTCTCTCTGGGAAACGGCGCACAGCTTGGGCCGGGGCAAAGGGAATTGCAAGGTGAGCCGAGCCCGGATGGAATTCGGCCGGAAAAATGCCCGCCAAATTTTTTGAAAAATCTCCGCAAATTTTATTCCTAATTCTATGGAAATTATAGTATGTTGAATCCAGCTGCATTATTTGGTGGGCTTTTGTTCCGAAACGGTTAAAAGTTTCGACTTTCCGGCCAATCCACCTTCTCTGACATTCGATTGCGATTTAAACTAAGCCGACGGGTAATATGCTGAAGCTGGCGGTACAGATCGAAGATCAACCGCCGATCGAGCACGAGGTGCGCGGCGCCAAAGTGACGATCGGACGGAGCCATGACAATGATTTTCGGATCAAGAACTCCTACGTCTCGGCCTTTCATGCCGAAGTGATCCGCACGGAGGACGGGGACTACGAGCTGGTCGATCTCGACAGTTTCAACGGCACCTTCGTCAACGGGACCCGTATCGAGCGGGAAAAAATCCGCGCCGGCGACGCCATCCGCATCGGCACGCTGAAGGGCAAGGTGCTGGGCGACGGCCAGACCTGGGATACCGCCCGCCCGATCCAGGAACCGGAAAAAGCCGAGCCCAAGGCGCGGTCGGCCTCGAAATCGTTCACCCCCGCCAAGGCCGAATCCCCGAAGGCGCCCGTCGCCGAACCCGCGGTCGATTCCGCCGAAGTCGAGGAATTGCGGCGCCAGGTCGAGGAGCTGGAGGCCGACAAGAAATTCCTGAAAAAGGAACTCGCCAAGGCGGAGCAAACCGCCGAAGGCGCCGAGAACCTGGAGACTTCCCTCAAAGCCGCGGAGAAGACGGCCCGGGAGCATGCGGACACCATCACCCGGCTGGAAAAGGAACTCGCGGGCACTCGCCAGGATCTCGACGCCGCCGGTGACGCCGGCAAGGCCCTCGCGGATCTTCGCGCCGAACTGGAAGACACTCGGAAACGCGAGTCGGATTGGAAGGACAAGGCCGCCGAACTCACCGCCACGGCCGCGACGCTGACCGCGCTGAAACAGGAGTTGAACGAGACTCAGGAGGCGTCGAAGAGCGGGCAGGAAAAAGCTTCGGACCTGGAGAAACGGGTGAAGCAGTTGGCCGGCGAGCACGAGTCCGCGGAAAAGGCCCGCCAATCCCTGGCCACCGAACTGGAAGCGACCAAGGCCAAGCTGGCCGACGCGAAGAAAGACGCCGCCACCCGGAAGACCGAGGCATCCGACGAGGCCAAGGCCCACCGGGCCACCGAGAAGGAGAGGGACGAGGCGCGCAAGCAGGTCGCGGCCTTGGAAAAGAGCCTCGCGAAACTCCAGGCCGAGGCGGAAAAGCGCGACGCCGACCGCGAAACGGAAGTCTCCCGACGCATTTCGAAAACCGAAAAGACACTCGCCGAGAAGTCGGACGCACTCGCCAAGGCGGAAACCGCTCTCGCCGATCTCCAGGCTCGTCACGGAAAGTTGACCGGAGAAGCCGCCGCCGCGAAGCAGCAGGCCTCCGATATCGAGGCCAAGCTCGCTCAGCAGGAAGCCAAGAGCGCCAAGGCGATCGCCGACCGCGACGAGAAACTTTCCGACCTGCAGGAACGACTCAAGGCCCAGGCCGCTGATCTCTCCGATCTGCGCGAGCAGAAGGACGAACTGGAGAAACGTCTCAAGGAAACGCTGAAAAGCTCGAAGAAGGACTCCGGCACCGTCGAGCGCCTCCAGGCGGATCTGGAGAAGGCCCGGGCTTCCCACCGCCAGCTGGAGTCCCAATTGGCGGAAACGACCGAGGCGCGCCAGGGAGTCGAAAACCGCCTGCGGGAACTCGAAGCCCAAGCCCAGACCTCGGAGGCCGAACGAGAACAGCACGCCGCCCACCTCCAGAAGGAGTTGGAGGAAGCCCGCGTCGCCCGGGGCAAGGCCGATGCCGAACTGGCCCGAACCCGCCAGAGCATGGCCGAGTTGGAGACCAAGCTCAGTCAGCGCGAGAAGGAATCGACCCTCACCGCCGACCAGCGCGACAAGGAACTGCACGAGACGCGTCGCAAGATTTCCGCCGTGCAGAAACGGGCCGACGAAGCCCGCGAGTCCGCCGATGTCGCCGAGAAGAAACTGGCCGAAGCCCTCGCAAAGGTCAGCGCCCTCGAATCCGATCTCGCCAATCGCGAGGACGCCGCCAAGGAAACCAGCGACGGGCACCTGGCGAAGATCGCCGAGCTGACCGCCCTGGCGTCGAGCCATCTTGAATCGAAGGAAAAGATCGAGGAAAGCGCCCGCCGAAAAGTGGCGGAACTGGAGGCGCGAATCGATGAACTGACGGTCGCCCGCAAGGAGGACGAAGCCGAGCTTTCGAACTCACGGGAACGCATCGCCAGTCTCCAGAAGCAGATCGAATCCAGCTCCGGCGACACCTCCGAAATCGCCGCCGAACACGCGGAACTCGAGAAGAAGGTCGCCGAACTCCAGGCACGGGTCGATGCCGGCACCGCGCACAAGGCCCAGATTTCCTCCGAGCTGGACGCGTCTCGTCGCCACATCGGCGATCTCGAGAACGAACTCGCCGACCTGAAATCACAGCTCAAGGAAGCCACCTCACACGGCAACTCCGTCTCCGGGGAGATCAAGCGCTTGGAAAGCGAACTCAACCAGGCCGAGATCGCCCGCCGCGAGGCCGAGCGCGCCCTGAACGAGGCCCGGAGCGAAGCCAGCACCGCCGCCACCGAGCGCGACCGTTCGCTCAAGGAACTGGAAGCGTTGGAGGCGCAGCAGAAACAGGTGGCCCATCTCGAGGCCGAGCGGGATGCCATTCTCCAGGAGACCAGCACCGCCCGCGAGGTCCTCTCGGCCATCCGGGAGGAAATCGCCGCCGCCGACGAGGAGCAGAACGCCGTCAGCCGGGAAACGGCGGAGAAGCAACGGTCCGCCACGGCGAAACTCGATGAATTGAACGCGCAGATCGCCGCCGCGAATCGTCGGCTCGAGGAACTGGAGGGCGACATTTCCGCCACCGGCAGCCAGGCCTCGCAAAAGCGCGAGCATTATGACGCGCTCGACCGCGATCTCGAATCGCGCCGGGCCGAGTTGGAGCGGCTCGCCACCGAGATCGAGGAAATGGGCGGCCGGAAGGAACAGGCCCTCGCGGAGCGCAACCAACTCGAAAGCGAGAGCGAGGAACTGCGCGGCCGAATCGACACCTTCACCGGCCGACTCGAACAGGTGACGACCGAGATCGAGGAGAAACGCGAACTGCGCGACCGCCAAGACGAAATCGAGCGCCGCCTGCGCGAGCTCGAAGCGCGCGAAGCCGAGGTGGAAGCCCGGGAACGCGACGCCGCCTCCGGCATCGCCGATGGCCGCGACATCGCCGGTGCCGCCACCCGGATCGAGGCGGAACTCTCCGCCAGGGAGGCCGAACTCGCCAAGGCCGAGGAACGGCTCCAGCACAAGCTCCACGAATTGAAACTCGCCGAAGACCGCATCCAGCTGGCCACCGATCTCGAGGAGGAAATCGGACGGCGGGAGGCGCGGCTCGCCACCCTTCGCAAGGAGACCGACGCGGCCGAATCGGTCGTCAGGCAGATGCGCGACAAGCAGGCGACCGAGGCCGAGGAACTGCGCCGCCTGCAGAACGAACGAGGCACCGCGGGCCTGGCCCACGCGGAGCCGGGCAGCAACGGTTCCGCCAACGGCACCCGCGTGAACGGCAACGGAAGCCATGCCGGGGCCGACGAAACCGCTCGACTCACGGAATTGAAGGAAAAGATCGCCGAGTATGAGAACTACCAGCAGATCCTCCGCGATTCCCTGCGTCTCGACTTCGGCACGGTCCAAGTCATGAGCCAGCAACTCATCAACAAGCTCGATCTCATCGACGACCTCATCGGCACCTATCGAAAGAAGGACGACGACGCGACCGTCGAACAACTCGAGATCCTCAAGCAGAGCTTCCTCGACCTGCTCCGCGACAATGCCATCGAGAGCTACGCCTTCGATCCCGGCACCGAGCTGAGCCTGGACGAGCGCCGGATGATCCGTATCGTGGAAACGCGGGCCAACGGAGACAGCAACGGCCCCACTCGCATTTTCGCGACCCTCCGCCCCGGCTACCTCTGCGCCGACACCGGCGACGGCAACCAGGCCATCCTGCGCAAGGCGGAAGTGATCACCCACGGCTGAGAAATCGGGCAGCGTGCCGGGTGGGGATGACTCCGGCCCGACCTCGCTTCGTTGCCATCCGGACGAGTGAAAATTTCGCCTCGTTTCGTTTTCTGATTCTCACCAAATCCCGGTTCTGTTAAGTTCCCAGTTTCTTTGCGCCGCCCCGGCGGCAACCGTCCTCCTCAGCATTCATCCATGGCCCAGGCAAAATTCGTAGGCATCGACCTCGGCACCAGCACCTCCGCACTCGCCCACGTACGCCCCGACGGGAACCCGGAGATCGTTCCCAACGCGGACGGCGAGCGGCTCACTCCCTCCGTGGTCTACTTCGACAAATTCGAGGGCATCAAGGTCGTCGGCTCCGCCGCCCGCGACGGCGGTGACCCGGAGCGCACCGTCCATTTCATCAAGAAGCACATGGACGATCCCTCGTTCACCGTGGAGATGGACGACCAGAAATGGACGCCCACGGAGATCTCCGCGATGATCCTCTCCAAGCTCAAGCGGGACTGTTCGCAGATCGCCGGGGACATCAGGGACGTCGTCATCACTGTCCCCGCGAATTTCAACGAACTCGCCCGCAAGGCGACGGTCACCGCCGGCAAGCTCGCCGGGCTGAACGTCACCCGCATCGTCAACGAACCGACCGCGGCCGCGCTTTTCTACGCCCACACCCAGGACATCTCCGGCCGGGTGATGGTCTACGACCTCGGCGGCGGCACCCTGGACATCACCGTCATGGAGATCGCCGGCGACAAGGTCGATATCCTGCTCTCGGAAGGCGCCCGGCATCTCGGCGGCTCCGATTTCGACGAGGTTCTGCTCGAGATCCTCGCCGACGAGTACCGGAAGAAGAACAAGGCCGAGCTTTTCCTCGACGAACGCCAGCGCCGCCGCCTTCGCGCACTCGGCGAGGAGGCCAAGAAGATGCTCTCCAAGCTCCAGCACGTCTCGGAGACCATCGGCAACGACACCGACGGCATCGCCCGTATCGAGCTGACCCGCGACATGTTCGAGACCGCCATTTCCCGGCTGCTCACCCGCACCGTGATGCTGGTGGAACAGGCCCTGGATTCCCTCGACCTGACGACCGACGACATCGATCACGTCGTCCTCGTCGGCGGCAGCACCCGCATTCCCAAGGTGAAGGAATTGCTCGAGAAACAGTTCGGACGCCCTCCCCTTTCCTGCGGCAACGTCGATGAATGCGTAGCCCTCGGCGCGGCCCTCTTCGCCCAACGAGCCCGCCGGGTTTCCGAAGTCTGCAACCACAGCTACGGCACCCTCGCCATCATCGAGGACGCCAAGACGGGCGAGGCCAAGATCCGGAACTCGATCGTCATTCCCAAGAACACGCCCATCCCCTGCTCGATGTCGCAGACCTACATCACCTCCGAGGACAACGAGGAACTGATCGAGGTCGAGATCACCCAGGGCGAGGACCTCGACCCGCGCTACGTCGATATCGTCGGCAAGATCTCCCTCGAAGTGCCCCCCGGCCGGCCCGCCGGCTGCGAGGTGACGGTGACCTACAGCTACGACGAGAACCAGCGCGTCAGGGCCCAGGTCTTCGACGCCGAGTCCGGACTCAAGAAAGACATCGCCATCGAATACCGCGGCGAAGGTGTGCTCACCGACGAAGACATCGAGCGCAAGTCGGCCTACCTGAAGCAGGTGAAAATCGCCTGACGCCCGGACGCCTTCCCCCGTATCCTCCTCCCACTCCTCCCCTGCCCCACCATGTTCAAGAAACTGTTCGGACGCCGTCGAAAGGACTCGAAAAGTAAGCCCGCCGCCGGAACCGGTGGCGCCGCGACCTCCACGGGTGCGCCCGCGAACCCCAAGCCGAAGAAGGCCCGCTCTCCCGAAGCCGTCTGCGGAATCGATCCGAAGAAGATGTCCCGGGACGAGATCCGCAAGCGCCTCGCGGAGTTGTTCCGCCGCCACAACCAGGCCGAGGCCTCGCTCGACCCGGAACTCCGCGAGGAAGCCCGCGTCATGCTCGACGCCATCGTCGTCTGCCGGCAGAAATACGTCGATAACGGGTGAAGAATGTGGGGCGGATTTGAAATCCGCCTGTTTCCGGAAATGGCAGATTTCAAATCTGCCCCACCTTTCCCCCATCGCTTGAAAAGCCTTCGCACCGGGTCGAAGTAGGGGCGTCATGATCCCGAACGTCCTCGCCGAACGCTACGCTTCCTCCGCCATCCGCGACATCTGGTCGCCGGAGGGCAAGGTCAAACTGGAACGCGAACTCTGGATCGCGGTGATGAAGGCCCAGCGCGACCTG
>JAUIGT010000075.1 GCA_030432615.1 Verrucomicrobiia bacterium | reverse complement strand
CCTGGTCGTCGTCCCGGTGGGCGCCGCCTTTCTCTGGATCAACGCCATCAAGACGGACCTGACGGTGAAGCAGGAATACCAATGGATGACGATCAAGGAACCCAGCGTGACCGAGGCTCCGGCGGAGAAAACCGCCTACCTCCACCTCGGGCTCAACGCGCTCTACGAAGTCCCGGAAACGAAGACCGAGGTCGCCTTCGTCGGCGGCAACTGGTGGCTGAGCGGGACTTTCCACGAAAAGGTGACCTTCCGCGGCGTGCAACTGACGCTGGAACCCGGCTCTAGGTTCCTCAAGGGACTCGACGTTCAGGCGGCGAAGCTCGATATCGGCGACGCCGAAATCGAAGGCGACCTGACCGGCCAGATCCTGCACCAGACCGCGGGCGACTGAACGGATATTGCTCCCACCGAAACGCCTTCAACAGGGTCAGGTCGCGGACCCGACCCTGTTGAACGACGGAAGGCATCGGCGGTTTTCCTGTCAGCTCGCCCTGGCAAAGACGATCCGCCCGTTATCGACCTCGGCCTTGACGGTGTCTCCGTCGAGGTATTTGCCCTCGAGCAGATCCAGGCTAAGCGGATCGAGCAGGCGGCGCTGCACCACCCGCTTGAGCGGTCGCGCGCCGTAGGCGGGATCGTATCCCTCGGTGGCGATGAGGGAGAGCGCCTCGTCGCTGAGTTCCAGCGCCAGGCCCTGCTTGGCGAGACGCTTGCGCACCCGTTCGAGCTGGATATCGACGATGCTTCTCAGGTCGGCTTCGGTGAGCCGGTCGAAGATGATGGTCTCGTCCACCCGGTTCAGGAACTCGGGGCGGAAGTGGCCGCGAAGCGCCTCCATCACCAGCGCTTCCCGTTGCTCGGGATTGGTCTCGGCCATGATGTGCTCGGAGCCGATATTGCTGGTCATGATGATGACGGTGTTCTTGAAGTCGACCGTCCGGCCCTGGCCGTCGGTGATGCGTCCGTCATCGAGCACCTGCAAAAGCACGTTGAAGACGTCGGGGTGCGCCTTCTCGATCTCATCGAAAAGGACCACCGAGTAGGGCTTGCGGCGCACGGTTTCGCTGAGCTGCCCGCCTTCCTCGTAACCGACGTAGCCGGGAGGCGCGCCGATGAGCCGGGCGACGGCGTGCTTTTCCATGTATTCGCTCATGTCGATGCGAATCATGGCGTTCTCGTCATCGAAGAGGAATTCGGCCAAGGCACGCGAAAGCTCGGTCTTCCCCACCCCGGTGGGCCCGAGGAAGAGGAAGCTGCCGATGGGCCGGTTCTCGTCCTGGAGCCCGGCCCGGGCACGGCGGACGGCGTTGGAGACAGCCTTGACTGCGCTCTTCTGACCGATGACGCGCTCGCCGAGCCGATCTTCCATGTGGACGAGCTTTTCCTTCTCGCCTTCCTGGAGTCGGCTGACGGGAATGTGCGTCCACGAACTGATCACCTGGGCGATGTCCTCCTCGGTGACCTCCTCCTTGAGCAGACGGGAGGTGCCCTTCATGTCACCGAGCTTGGCGGTGGCTTCGGCGAGCCGTTTCTCGAGTTCCGGGAGACGTCCGTACTGGATCTCGCTGGCCCGGCCGAGATCGCCCTCGCGCTGGGCGCGCTCGAGATCGACCTTGGCGGCCTCGATTTCCTCCTGCACCGCGTTGGCCTCGTCGATGACGGCTTTCTCGTTCATCCATTGAGCCCGCAAGGCGTCCGCCTGTTCCTTGAGGTCGGCGATTTCTTTCTCTACCTTGCTAAGCCGTTCCTTGCTCGCCTCGTCCTTTTCCTTGGCGAGGGCCTGACGCTCCATCTCCAGCTGCATGGCCTGACGGTCGAGCTGGTCGATCTCGGTGGGTAGGCTGTCCAACTCGATCTTGAGGCGCGAGGCGGCCTCATCGACCAGGTCGACGGCCTTGTCCGGCAGGAATCGATCGGAGATGTAGCGGTCGGAGAGGTTCGCCGCCGCCACCAGGGCGCTGTCCTGGATGCGGACCCCGTGGTGCACTTCGTAGCGCTCCTTGATGCCGCGGAGAATGGCGATGGTGTCCTCGACGCTGGGCTCATCGACCATGACCGGCTGGAAACGGCGCTCGAGGGCAGCGTCCTTCTCGATGTACTTTCGATACTCGTCGAGGGTGGTCGCTCCGACGCAACGCAGCTGGCCGCGGGCGAGTTGGGGCTTGAGCATGTTGGAGGCATCCACCGCCCCTTCGCTGGCCCCGGCGCCGACGATGGTGTGGAGTTCGTCGATGAAGAGAATGATCTCGCCCTCGCTGTCGGTCACCTCCTTGAGGAAGGCCTTGAGCCGGTCCTCGAACTCCCCGCGGTATTTCGCGCCGGCGATCATGGCGCCGATGTCCATGGCGATGAGCCGCTTGTTCTTCAGGGAATCCGGGACGTCGCCGCTGACAATGCGGCGGGCGAGTCCCTCGGCGATGGCGGTTTTCCCGGTGCCCGGTTCGCCGATGAGCACGGGATTGTTCTTCGTGCGCCGGCTGAGAATCTGCATGACGCGGCGGATTTCCTCGTCGCGCCCGATGATGGGATCGATGTCTCCGCGCCGGGCGATGGCGGTGAGATCGGTCCCGTATTTTTCCAGCGTCTGGTACTTGCCCTCGGGATCCTGGTCGGTGACGCGCTGGCTGCCACGGATGGAGGAAATCGCGGAAAGAAGCGTCTTTTCGTCGGCTCCGGCTTCCTTGAGGATCTTCGCGGCCTCCGACTTGCCCGATTTCACGAGCCCGAGCAGGAAATGCTCGACGCTGGTGTAATCGTCCTTGAGGGCTTTCTTCTGCTTCTCGGCTTCGTTGAAGACCTGGTTGAGTTCGCCGGAGAGATAGACCTGTCCCGAGGCGCCCTCGACGCTGGGCTGGCGGTCGAGCCAAGCCTGGACTTTCGATTCGATGGCATCGGGGTCGGCGCCGATCTTCGACAGGACCGGTCGGGTGATGCCCTCGGGTTGGCGCAGCAGCGAGAGCAGCACATGGCCGCTACCGAGTTCGGCGTGGCCTTTCTCGGTGGACAGGCTCTGGGCGCCCTGGAGGGCTTCCTGCAGTTTGAGCGTGAATTGATTGGCGTTCATGCGAATAGGGGGACAGCGTTGCTGGTTATGATGGAATCGTATCTATGGGTATCAATCGCCGAAACGGCGTGTTCATGGAGCTTTGACCATCATTGCAGCATTTTGTTCACAAAATTTCGCACGAAACGGATCCGGGTTTGAAAAACCCCTCCCCCTTTGCCCTCTTCCGCACGGGGCGCGGTCACTCCTCCGCCGATCCCCGCGCCGGATCAGTAGAGATGAGCCGACCAGGTATCGATTTCACCGCTGGCCAGACGCAGCCGGCCGAAGCCGCGGGGATCGCGCACGTAGAGAGTCTGGTCCGGCCCGCCCAGGGGAGCGGCATGGACGTAGCGCTTCTCGGCGGGATAGATCGGTTGGCCGTTGTCGCCAACCGAGGGGAAGGAAAAATTCGCGTTGAGACCGAGCACCGATTTCGGGTCGCCCACGGTTCCGTCGTAGCGCAGCAGGTAGGCGATGGGAACCCGCAGTTCCAGCCGCCGCTCCCCCGCGGTCTTCGTTTTCAATTCGGCGGTGATCCCCCCGGCGGGAATGACAAGGTCGTTGCCCTGCCCGTCGCCGAACGCGGCGAACTGCGGTCGATCGATGGCGATCGGCCCGTCATTGGTGGGACAATTGATCCGGATCTTGTCGACGAAGCCGAAGGACCCGACCTCGTTGATGGGCCGGGCATCGATGGCGATATCGGCGATCAGGGAGGGGGAATTGGGAATCGGGCCGAACCCGACATCCGCGAAGTCGAAGGCGAAGTAGAGGAAATTCGCGTCGCCGTCCACCCGCATCACGACCCCGCCCGAACTCGATTCGAGGGTGCCCATGCCGGCCTGGTCGGCCTTGGAGGCCACGCCGTATTCCGAATACTTCGAAAGCGCGGTGCGTTGGCTGAGCGCGACATCGCGCACGGCCTCGAGTTCGCGCGGGAAGGTGAACTGCTTGCCGTCGACATCGATCTCGATGAAAACACCGGTCTTGAATCGGACCGCCCCGTTGGGAGGCGTGAAAGGGAACGTCGCCTCGAACTTCTTCGCCCCGAGGCCGGGAAGATCGAAAGGCACCCACTTGCTGACCGCTTTTTCCCCCATCCCGATTCGGTAGCGACCGCTGGTGTCGTCGCTGCCCCCGTTCACAAACCGCCACTCGAAACGAACGCTGTCGGTGACCTGGTCGAAACGCTGCTGCGTCCATTCCACCGCCACCGGGTCCAGTCGGGTGACTACATCCACGAGGCGCGAGCGCGATTCATCGACGATGAAATAACTGAGTCTCAGACTCGGGTCGGCGATATCGAGGGCCGCCAGTCCTCCGATCACCTCGCCGGCCTTTTCCCGATCGTAGACGATCTCGAACTCCTGGGAGCGTCCCGGCTCCAGGTCGAAAGACTGGTAGGGCTCACCCGGGCGCAGGCTGCGGCCCATCATGAGAGCCCCGAGGTAGCCCTTCTTCGGCTCCTCGCTGCGGTTCTTCAGCACCAGCTTCACCTTGATCTGCTCGTTCGACTCGATGAGCGCACGTCCGTCCAACTCGTAGGGTTGAGGCTCGGGTTCGGGCTCGAGCAGGGCCTGGAAAAGCGCCCGCCCCATCACCTCGTGCGCCTCCTCGTTGGGGTGAAGCGTCTCCGGAGTTTCCGGCATGGGATCGAACTCGAAAATTCGCCCGAGTCGATCGGTCATCGTCAGCACCGCCGCCTCCGGTTCCACCCCCGAGGGAACGCCACCGCCCAGCGGGGCCAGGGATTTGCCGAGATCCACGAACAGCACCTCGTTTTTCGCGGCGACCTCCCGGGCCACGGTCGCATAGGGACGCGTCATCCCCCATCCCGTCGGCCCCGGTCCCGCGCGGATGATGCTGGGCGCGAGAATGATCACGTCGGTTCCCGCGGCGCGACAGGCGTCCACGCTGCGCTGCAAGGCACGCCGGTAGGAGTCCAGCGAGTGCCCCCGCACGGCGTCGTTGATTCCGAAGTCGATCACCACGAGATCGGGATCGTTGACGAAGGCGTCGGTGGATACCCGCTGCAGGGCATCGATGGCGCAGCGCCCGGGAATGGCCAGGTTCTCGATGAAGATCTCCTTGCCGAGATGCTCCTTCAACTTGGTCGGCTTCCCCTCCTCCGGGTTGAGCGCGCGCACGCCGCCCGGATAGAAGAACTCCCGCGCGAGGTGGCTGCTGAAATGTCCGAGGTAGGACAGCAGCCAGTTGCCGTTGTTGTCGTCCCGGGTGTACATCCAGGTGACCGAGTCCCCCAGCGCGACGATGTGTACAGGCCGCTGGTTGTCCAGCTTCAGGAACGTGCGGGGAATATAGGTCTTGAGATGCTCTCGCTGTGCCAGGGACAGCGGATAAGCCTCCACCGATGCGAGGTCCGTGGCCGGCAAGAGCCCGAACATCAGCAACAGCAACCCAAAAAGCCTTCTCATTATTGAAAGTTCGGAATTGAAAAATTTCAGCCCCTCCAGCTACCCAGTTTCCGGAAGAAAGTCAAAAATGTAATCCTTTTCATCGCCCGCCGACGAGATTTTTTCCAAAATTTGCGAAAGTTCGGACTTTTCCCAAATTCCCCGATTCTGCTTCACACACAAGCACGATCGCGGGATTTTTTTCCTTCGCCCTTGCCAGGCGCCCCAGTCTACCCAATAGACTGAAACCGTGGAAGACGATCCTCCGCCACTCTCCCCCCGCATCCGCGATCTCCCCGCATCGGACCGCCCCCGGGAGAAACTGGCCGCCCGCGGACCGGGGTCCCTGACCGACGCGGAGATTCTGGCCATTTTTTTCGGCACCGGCCGTCGTGGCATGAGCGCGGTCGACCTGGGACGGGAATTGCTGAAACGCTTCGGATCGCTTCAATCCATCTCGCGGCGCTCCATCGAGGAACTGAATCAGATCCCCGGTATCGGCCCGGCCAAGGCCACGCAACTGGCGGCGGTGTTCGAATTCGGCCGGCGCCTGGCGCGGGAGCGATATCACGAACTCCCGATCGATTCCCCCGAAGCCGTCTACGACCTGCTAGGCGCCGAGATGCGGGCTCTCTCCCAGGAATCGGTCCGCCTGGTCCTTCTCGACAATCGCGCGAACCTCGTTCACATCGACGAAGTCACCCGCGGCACCCTCAACGAATGCATCGCCCATCCGCGCGATATCTTCCGCACCGTGATCGCCTGGTCGGCCGCGTCCTTCATCCTCGTCCACAATCATCCCTCCGGAAACGCCTCCCCCAGCCAGGCCGACATTCGGCTCACCCGGCAATTGCGGGATGCGGCGGAGCTCCTGCGAATTGAAATGCACGACCACGTCATCATCGGTTCCCCTTCCACCGACCTCCAGGCCCAGCCCTACTACAGCTTCCGCGAGTCGGGCCTGATCTGACAAAATGGTTGCCTGCATTCTCCACCCAATTTCCCTCGCGCAAGAGGGTTGACTCCCGGACTTGCTCCTGTTGAGTCGGAGTCGTCACCCGACGATCCTTCCATGAGAGCCCATCCCACCGCCATTGTCGAGTCCGGCGCCGAGATCGCCGACGACGTCGAGATCGGACCCTATGCCTTCATCGACTCCCGCGTTCGCATCGGTTCCGGATGCCGAATCGCCTCCCAGGCCCATCTCCTGGGGCGCGTGGAACTCGGATCCGGCAACCAGGTGGGTGTCGGCGCGGTGATCGGCGCGGATCCCCAGTCGGTAGGGTTCGATTCCGGGATCAGCAGCGGGGTCATCATCGGCAACGACAACACCTTCCGGGAACACACCACCATCCACCGAAGTCTCTACGAAGGAGTCTCCACCCGGGTCGGTGACGGTAATTTCCTGATGGCGGGCTCGCACCTGGGGCACGACGTCACGATCGGGAATCGGAACGTCATCGCCAACAGCTGTCTGCTCGGAGGGCATGTGACGGTGGGCGATTCCTGCTTTCTCGGTGGCGGCTCCGTGTTTCATCAATTCGTCCGCCTCGGAGATTTCATCATGATTCAGGGCCTGACCGCACTGGGGCTGGACGTGCCGCCCTTCGTCATCGCCGCCGGCCGGAACCGGATCGCCGGGCTCAACGTGGTCGGTCTCCGGCGGGCGGATTTCGATCGGGAAGCCCGCGCCGCCATCAAGGAGGCCTTCGACCTTTTCTATCACCGCGGCCTGAACCTGACGCAGGCCCAGGAGAGGGCCGCGAGCCGGACGTGGCCGGATCCGGCGGCTCGTTTTGTGAAATTTTTCCAAGAGGAATCCCATCGCGGCTTCTGCCTCCAGTCCCGCCGCAGCGCGCGCAAGGGGGATTGAACCGGATCGATCCTCTCAAAAAGTCCGAATTTTCTGTTGGTGTTTTCCCCGGAAGTTGCTAAAGAACGGGTTTCTAGCAGTGGAGCTTTTCCCTCTGAAAAGCTTTTACGAATCTTCATAATTGGTATAGGTTGACCAAGTTTCACTACAGGGAGATGACCGCTCTTTTTCGAACGCCGCTTCTCAGGCTGGCACGGGCTTCGCTTGGTGTCTTGATCATCGGTGCCGCCAGCCCCCTGGTGGCACAGGATGGCAGTCTTCTCGCCAACGCGGCCAACGTCGCGCAAAACCTCCAGATCGAGAGTAACGAGACTACTTTCGATGACACGCTCGGGATCGCGAAAGCCTCCGGCAGCGTCAAGATTCGATACGGCCAGGTGGTGATCGAGGCCGAGCAGGCGGAGTTCCACCAATCGACCGGCAAGGTCTACGCCCGCGACAACGTCCGCGTCTACAAGGATGGCTCCATCTTCACCGGCCAGGAGATCATCTACGACACCAATACCGGCGAGATGACGGCCACGGACCTGCGAAGTTCGCTGGCACCGCTCTACTACGAGTCGGGCGACCTCCAGGTTCCGACGGAATCCACCGACATGATCGAGATGGGTGAAGCCTACTTCACCACGCATGATGCCGCCGACCCCAACTTCCGCATCCGCGCGAAGTCGATGCAGATCTACCCCGGCGACAAGATCGTGATGAAGGGCGTGAAGTTCTACGCCGGCGACACCCCGATCTTCTGGTTCCCCTATCTTTCGCAGCCTCTGGACGACGAGCTGGGTTACTACTTCGTGCCCGGTTTCAGCTCTCCCTGGGGTGCGTTCCTGCTCAACCAATACGGGTTCATGATCGGGGACCACACCCTCGCCCAGGCGCACCTGGATTTCCGTAGCGAACGCGGTATCGCCGGCGGGATCGAGCTGAAGTCGCAGCGTTTCCGCAACAAGCGCAACTACGGTCGCCTCAACCTTTACTACGCCAACGACCAGGATCCCCAGTCGGCCTACAGCGGTCGCACCCGCAAACAGGAGATCGATGCCGACCGTTATCGGATCAACTTCCAGCACCGCGTCTATCTGCCCGGTCCGGAGGAAAGCACGCTCTATCTCGATATCGATATCAACAAGCTGAGCGACCAGTATTTCTACGAGGATTTCTTCCCCGCGGAATACCGGACCGATCCCCAGCCAGACAACATTCTCAACCTGGTCAAGCACAACCCCTGGGGCACGATCTCGCTCATGGGTCGCTTCCAGCTCAACGACTTCTTTCAGACGGACGAGCGCATCGAGCTGGCCCTCGACGCCATCCGCACGCCAATCAAGGATTCGGGTCTGTTCTACACCGGCTACACCACGGCTGGCTACCTGGAGGAGAGCCTGGGTGACGAGCGCCATCGCGTGCTCAGCGACCAGCGCGATCTCAATCAGGGGTACCTCGACGACCTCGATTCCGGCGTTCTGACCCTGAACAAGGGACAGTTGGTCGATGCCGACGGAAATGTACTCGAAGAGGATTACGATCCCCAATACAGCGAGAACATCCTCACTCAGATCGAGGGTCTGATGAATCCGCGCGGCTACGGCCGGTTCGACACCTACCACGAGGTCCTCTATCCCTTCGATATCGGCGGCGTCCTCAATCTCGTGCCCAAGATCGGCGGTGGTTACTCCAACTACTCCAGCATCGATGCCCCGGGCATCGATTCCTTCGACCGCTCCATCTTCCATGCCGGGGTGGACACCTCGATGAAGTTTTCCAAGCACTACAACGATCTCTACAACCGCGCGCTGGGCATCGACGGCATCCTCCACGTCTTCCAGCCCTACGTGAACTACTCCTTCGTCAGCACCGACGAGATCGGGAGCCGGTTCACCCCGATCGATCGCCTCACGCCGACCACTCGCCTGCGTCCCATCGACCTGCCGATGTTCACCGCCACCGACCAGATCAGCGACTGGCAGATCGCCCGTGTCGGCACCTTCAACCGCTTCCTCACCAAGCGGAATGGCGGAACCCACAACTGGTTGACGCTGAATTCCTACTTCGACCACTACATCGACGATCCCGAGTTCGACCGGAACTTCTCGAACTTCTTCAACCAGGTGACTTGGTCTCCCCTCCCCTGGCTCTCGGCGCGAGTCGATTCCCAGTTGCCGCTCTTCGGCGAGGACATGGACTTCACCGAGAACAACAGTTCTCTCTACTTCATGCCGAACGACTGGTTCCAATTCTCGGTCGGTTACTACTTCCTCGACGACCACCCCTTCTTCCGGGACTCGAACCTCGTCTCGTTCAGCACCTATACCCGCCTGAGCGATCAGTGGGGCTTCAGCACGGTGCACCGTTTCGAAGCGGACGACAACACCCTGGAAATCCAGCAATACCAGATCCACAAGGATCTCGCCAGCTGGACCGCCAGCCTCGGTGCCATCGTGCGTGACAACCGCGGAGGTGAGGAAGAGTTCGGTGTCCTGCTCAGCCTGACGCTGAAAGCCTTCCCGAAACTGACCGTGCCGCTCGACCTCGAGCCCGGCGGTGGATTGGATTGATTCCAATCCTCTCATCCCCTGAGGAGCCACGAATCGGTGCCCCTCTTTCCCGAAAGCCTCGCCCGACCGGCGGGGCTTTTTCTTTTTCCCGCTGACCAGCCCGGCGAAAGCGTGCCGAAGAAAATCGAACCCGAATCTCCGGAATCAGATCGGTTCGTCCTGGCCGATTATCTGGACTTCGGTCTCCAACTCGATCCCGCGCTGCTCCCGCGCCCTCGCCTTGATCCGGGCGATCAGTTCCAGCACCTCACCGGCCGTCGCCCGACCGTCATTGACAATGAAGTTCCCATGCACCTGGCTGACGCGGGCTTCGCCGACATGCTCATCCTTGAGCCCCATTTCGTCCACCAACTGCCCCGCCCCGATGGGCCCCGGGTTCTTGAATATGCAGCCGGCACTGGCCGCGACCGGTTGGGATGAACGGCGCTTGCTCTTGGAAGCTTCCAGTTTCGCCTCGATCGCTTCCGCCGTATCGGGCGTGCCTCGAAACGTGGCCGCGACCGCCACATTGTGCGCCAACTCCGGCACATTGCGGTAATGATGCACGATCTCATCGACGGAGCGCTCGACCAGGTTTCCCTCGCCATCGATCATCCGCACGCTGACGACCTGGCTGAACATGTCGGCGCCCATCGCACCGGCATTCATCCGCAGGCTGCCTCCGACATTTCCGGGAATACCCTCCATCCACTCGAACCCACCGAGTCCGGCCGATTGGGCGGCGGCCGCGAGCGCTTTGAGTTTCACCCCTGCGCCGGCGGTGATCTCGTTGCCGTCCACCTGGAGGAAGGAAAAATCCCCGCGCACCGGATTGGCCGTCACCCCGGGAATGCCGCCGTCCCGAACCAACAGGTTCGAACCACGTCCCACGATGCGTAGCGGCAGGCCGTTGTCACAGCAATATTTCACCAGCCGCGCCAGGCCGGCCTCGGTGGAAGGCTCGATCCAGAACTGGGCCGGTCCCCCAACCTTCAAGGTCGTATGTTTCCGCATCGGCTCGTAGAGCTTCACCGGCGCCCCGGGCTCCCCGAGCACCTCCCTCAGATCATCCATCCTCGCGAGATCGGAGGCCAGCCGCGTTCCCACCTCGTGAATGTTTCCAGCGCCGAGGGTCATCACCCAGTCCCCCTCCCGCAATCGGCTCCCGACGGCCAAGTGCAGGGTCGGGAGATCAGGATGGGAGTGGACCGATTCGCAGTCGCCCGCGGCCTTCACCGCTTCGACGATCGTGTTGCCGGTGATGCCCGGAATGGGTTGTTCACTCGCCGGATAGATGTCGGTCACCCACAGTTCATCGACGCCATCGAACGCGGCTCCGAATTCCTCCTGCAGCAATTGTGTGCGGGAATAGCGGTGCGGCTGAAACAGGCAGATCAACCGCCCTGCATGCTGGGAACGAGCGGTCTGGATCGTGGCCGCGATCTCAGTGGGATGGTGCCCGTAGTCATCGACGATGGTGACGAACGGCGACTGCCGCTTCATCTCGAACCGCCGCCGGGCTCCCCGGAAATTGGAGAGCGCCTCATCGATCCGGTCGAAGGCCACGTCCAGTTCCATCGCCAGGGCAATGACCGCCAAGGCGTTGAGGACATTGTGCCTTCCGGGAATACCGAGGCGTACCCGCCCCAGCGATTTCCCGTTTCGCAACACGGTGAACTCCGTTCCGGCGCCTTTCGGAGAAAGATCGGTGGCGGCGTAGTCGAACTCCGCCCGCCAACCATAGCTGATCGATCCCTCGCGCGCTCCCGCCACTTCGGTAGCATGGGCATCCTCGCCGCAGTAGAAGATGCGTCCCCGCGTCTGGTCGCAAAACTGGCCGAAGACCTTCTTGATGGCGTCGAGATCCTCGTAGAAATCCAGGTGCTCCGCCTCCACGTTCAGTAGAATCGCATGCTCCGGCTGGAAATTCACCAGGGTGCCGTCGCTCTCGTCGCCCTCGGCCACGAACCACTCGCCTTCCGGATCCCAACAGGCATTCCGTCCCAGGATCGGAATTTCCGCGCCTACATAGTGCGAGGGTGACTTTCCGCCCGTGCGCAACACGTGTGCCGCCAGGGCGGAAGTGGTGGTTTTCCCGTGGGTGCCGGCAACCACGATCCCCCGACTGCCATTCATGATGGCCGCCAGGGCTTCGGCGCGACGCAGGCAGGGAATACCCGCGGCCAACGCGGCATCGAAGGCAACATTCCCGGCCTTCACAGCGCTGGAATAGACGACCACATCGGCATCCGCCACCGCGGCGGCCGAGTGGGGACTGGAGAAGTCCAGTCCGGTGGCCGCCAGTCGCTCCGTCTCCTCGGTCGTGACCCGATCGGATCCCGAAACCCGGTGTCCCAGTCCCAGGAACAGCGAAGCCAAACCGCTCATCCCTGATCCGGCCACGCCGATCAGGTGGACCCGCACCGGACTTTCATTTCCGGCCGCAAATCGCTCGGCCCAATCGTTCACCTTTTCTTCGTCATTCATGGAAAGCTTTCCCTTTCTCCCCGGATGCGGCCGGGGTCAACTCGCCAATCCGGCGCCCACCTTCTCCCTCACCCGATCGTGGTCGCGATGAGGTCGCAGATGCGCTCGCTCGCATCGGGAATCGCGAACCGGCTCATGGCGGCTCCCATCGAGGTGAGCCGCGCGCCATCTTCCAGTAGCGCGGTCAGCCGCCCGGCATAGTTCGATTCATCGAGTTCTCCCTGGGGCCAGAGATCCGCGGCTCCGGTTTCGACGAAGATCTCCGCGTTCCGGGTCTGGTGATCGTGCGCGGCGAAGGGATAGGGAACCAGAACGGCGGGAAGCCCGAAGGCCGCCAGCTCGGTCAGCGTCGAGGCCCCCGAACGGCACACCGCCAGATCGGCCGCCGACAGGGCCTGCTCCATCCGGGCACAGAAGGAAACCACCGATGTCGTCAAATCTTCGGGTGCCTCCCGGTGCGCCTTTTCCGCCGACTCGAAGTCCTGCGGACCCGTGATGTGCAGCACCTGCACCCGATCCGCGGGCAATCGGGCGAGCGCGAGACCGGTCAATTCATTGAGCCGCCGCGCGCCCTGGCTTCCTCCCATGACCAGCAGGGTCTTCCGATCCGGCCGCAGGCCGAAATGCCGCAGCGCCTCCTCGCGATTCGGTGTCGCCGCCAGCGAAGGACGCAGCGGAGTTCCGACCACCGAGACTTTGCCTCCGGAAAAGTGGCTCGCGCAGGCCTCGAACCCCACCAGCACCCGGGTGGAAAAGCGAGCGTTGAGCAGGTTTGCCCGGCCCGGAATGGCGTTCGACTCGTGGATGAAGGTTGGCATTCCTCTGGTCCTTCCGGCGACGAGGGGAGCGGTGGAGGTGAACCCGCCCATCCCCAGCACCGCGTCGGCCCGGAAGGATTTCAACAATCGCCGGCTGTGGGTCAGCGCTTTCAGGAATCCCATCCCGAATCCGAGCATCTTCGGCGAGCAGAGCTTGGGCATGGCAATGCTCTGCTGCCGTTCGAAACGGAGATGGCCGTAGCCTTCCGTGGCCAGAGTATCGATTTGCTTCTCCGAGATGATCAGCATCACCTCCCCTCCCCGTTGCCGCCATTCCTCGGCCACCGCGATACCGGGGAAGAGGTGCCCCCCCGTGCCACCGCAGGCGACCACCAATCGCTTGCCGGCGGTGGAGGAAGGGAATTTGTCCCCGGAAGGAGAAGATGTCTCGGTCGTCATGATGTGGAGACGCCCATCCTAGCCCCGATCCCCGCTTTGTCAGCCGTCCATCGCCCCGGAAATCACACCCGTGGCGTGATCCGCTTTCCATTCACCCAGTATCGATTCTCGGCCACGGTTTCCCGTCCCTGTCGATAGATGTTCAACAGGATTCCCACGGCGGTCATCGCGGTCAGGAGGGCGGTTCCCCCGTAGCTCACGAAGGGCAACGGCAATCCGGTATTCGGAAGCACCGCGGTGGTCACCCCGATGTTCAGCGCGGCCTGGAACGAGATGAAGCAGACCATCCCGAGCCCCAGGATTCTTCCGAACGCATCGGGCGCGTGGAAGGCGATCGTGATTCCCGCCACGGCGAGGAGGACGAAGGCGAACACCACCAGCAGGGTGCAGGCCAGCCCCAGTTCCTCCCCAATCATCGGGAAGATGAAGTCGGTGTGGGCGAACGGCATGTAGAGCATCTTCAGGCGCCCCTCTCCAAGCCCCCGCCCCGTGGCTCCACCGGACCCCAGCGCCATCAGGCCGATCCACTGCTGGAAGGCGAACCCAAGCTTGTTCCCCTCCATGTCGAGATAGGCCATGATGCGTGCGAAACGATTCGGATCGTATTTGACGAGAAGCGCCAGGGCCGCCGTGCCGGAGATCGCCAGACCGGTGAGATAGCGAAACTTCACCCCAGCCACGAACAGCAGCGTGAAGCAGCAGGCCGACATCACGGCCGCGGTCCCCATGTCCTTCTCGAACAACACCAGCACGATCAGGGTGCCGGCAATCGCCAGCGGGTAGAGGAATCCCCGCAACGGACGGCGTCCGCTGTCGGGATGCATCGCGAACCACCAGGCAATGATGACGGCGAGCGCGATCTTGGCCATTTCCGAAGGCTGCATCCGCAGCGCCGAGAGGCCCACCAGTTTGGCGCTGATCCAGCGCCGTTCCCCGTTCACTTCGGTCCCGATGCCGGGCACATAGCAGAGCACGAGCAGGAAAGTCGTGATTCCGAAAATCCACCAGGCGCGCCTCTGCAACCAGTGATAGTCGAGGCAGGCGGCCCCCATGCAGCAGAATCCTCCCAGGAGAAGCCAAACCACCTGACGCTTCGCATCCTGGTAGATGTCATCCGCCGGCGATGTCGCACTGAACGCACAGGTGCTGATCAGCATGACGACCCCGAGGGAGAGGAGAAATCCCACCGCGAGGAGGAGGAGCGGAGCGCTGCGTCTGGCCATCGTTCGAAGATTGGTTGCTGGGAAGGTTGTCGGAGAAAATTCGGAAGGCCCCCGGGCTCGGCGCCCCCCCCGGAGGAGGGGAACGCCGACCAGCAAGTCCATTCCTGGCGGCGGATCTCGCCGCGTGGTGCCCTCAGTTGCGCGGAACCTGGAGCGTTTGCCCCGCCTGGAGGTGCTCCGGTTTGTCGATACCGTTGGCGGCCATCAGGTCCTGGTATTTGATCCCGAACTGGCGGGCGATGCCGAAGAGCGTGTCTCCCTTCTGCACCTGGTAGCTGCCCTTGGCAGGCTGGGGAGCAGGCTTCGGTTCCTCGACCTTGGGAGCCTGGGCCACCGGCTGGGGCTCGGGTTTCTTGACCGCGGGAGCCGGTTTCGGAGCCGGGGCCGGTTTCACCTCGGGCTTGGAGGGCTCGACCGCCGCGACCGCGGAACCGACAGCGGGCTGCGGCTTGGCGTTGGTCTTCGGCACGCGAATCCAACGTCCCACGGCGAGATTGCCTCCGTCGTCCAGGTTGTTGATCTCGCGGATCTCCGACGCGCTGACGCCGAGTTTCTTGGCGATGCTGACCAGGCTCTCGCCCGATCCGACGCGGTATTCCTGGTATTCCTTGGCCGACGGGTGGTCGACCAGCAGGGAATCTTCCTTGGCTTCGACCTCGGCGGGCGCCTTCGCCGCTTCCGCAGGCGCGGCGGCCTTGTCGGCGTCTCCAGCTGTCTCGGTTGCATCGGCACCGGCCTCGCCGGTCGATGCGGTGATCGCGGCCAGGGTCTCGGGGGTGGAGGCCTTTTCCACCATCTTGAAGGCGAGAATGCCCCCGACGGCGACGACGTGGAGAATGAGAACGATGGTGAACACCCGCGTCAGGCGGACATCGGGTGTGTCGAGGTACCAGTCCTGCTCCTCGGTCACATGCGCCGGGAGTTGGGTCTGGGCGAAGAGGCGGCCGATGAAACCATCACTGGTCTTCTGGACGCTCGCGCTGGACTTGCGTTTCTTTTTCATGGCTTTGGTGTTGTTGCTTGCTTGGCTTGGCTTGGGGTTGTGAAATTCGATTCCGTTTCTCAGGTCAGGGAGCGAACGGCGGAGCGGAAGGCATCGCCGCGCTCGGCGTAGCCGGAAAACATGTCGAAGCTGGAAGTGCCGGGAGAGAAAAGGACGGTCTGCCCCGGAGCCGCCGCCCGGGCCGCCCGGCGCGTCGCCTCCTCCAGGTCGGCCGCGGTTTCGCAGGGAACGGTCCCCTTCCATTGGTCCACGACTTTTTCGGCGATCTCGCCGATGGTGATCACGTGACTGACCGCGGACGGCAACAGGTCGATCAGTTCGCTGAAATCCAGTCCCTTTTCCTTTCCGCCGGCGATGAGGACCACCGGGCTCTCCTGACCCCGCAAAGAACTCGCGAGAGCGTGCAGGTTGGTGGCCTTGGAATCGTTGATGAACAATCGGCCATCGACGGTGCCAACCGGCTCGCAGCGATGGCTTGGCGGCGCGTATTGACGCACCGGCTCGAGGACGGAACGCGGATCGATTCCCTGGCTGGCCGCGACACCCAAGGCCGCCATGACATTCTCGGCATTGTGTTTCCCGTGGAGCCGGACCGTCGAAAAATCGAGGATGGGTTCTCCCTGGAAACGAATCCACCCGTTCTCGAAGTCGAAATCCGCGGCAGTCCCGAAGGCGGAGAACGTGGTGGTCTCGGCCTTGGGCTCGACCAGATCCTCCGCCGCGTTGATCACCGCGTGATCTTCCGGTCGCTGGTTCTCGAAGATCCGCAGTTTGGCTGCCCGGTAGTCCGCGAGACTGGCGTAACGATCGAGATGATCGGCCGCAAAGTTCATCCAGACGGCCACCTTCGGTCGAAAGGTCGTGATCGTCTCCAGTTGGAACGAGCTGATCTCCAGGGTGACGATGTCGTAGCGCTGCCCCGAACGGATCACGTCGGAGTAGGCGTGCCCGTAATTGCCGGCGGCGATGGTGCGGAGGCCTCCGGCTTCCAAGACAGCGGCCGTCAACTCGGTGGTGGTGGTCT
>JAUIGT010000074.1 GCA_030432615.1 Verrucomicrobiia bacterium | reverse complement strand
TCCGTCATCGTCTCTCTCAAACAAACGGGGAACCCGCCTTCGCTGATCGGTTCGTGCCGGGGAACGATCGCCGCTGCGGGCGGGGAGCTTCTCTTGGTGCTCGAGTTCTCCGAGGACGGACGCAGCGGCTGGTAGGGACCCCCACTCCGCCCCCCGCGAACGGATCGACGGTTCCCGTGCCCCTTCGTCTACCACCCCACCACGACCTTGCCGAAATGCTCGCCGCTTTGCAGGTGGGCGTAGGCGGCCTCGGCTTCCTCGAAGGAAAAGGTCCTATCGATCACCGGGCGAATCTCCTTTTCCGCGAGGAAGGCATTCATCCGCTCGAACATTGCCGCACTGCCGACGTAGATCCCGTGAAGATCGACGTTCCTCGCCAGCAAGGGGAAGAGCGTCGCGTCCGGCGGAGAGAACCCGGTGAGCACACCGATGAGGGCGATGTGGCCTCCGGCGGCTACGGCGTTCATGGAACGCCCCAGGGTGCCCGGCCCGCCGACTTCGATGACATGATCGACGCCCCGCTTTTCCGTCAGTTTCCAGACCCGGCTGTCCCAGTCCTCGTTCTCCCGGTAGTTGATCGTCTCCCAGGCTCCGAGTTTCCGGGCATGGGCGAGCTTCTCGTCGGAACTGGACGTGATGACCACCCTGGCTCCGGCGGCGGTCGCAAGTTGCAGGGCGAAGACCGACACCCCTCCGGTGCCGAGCGCGAGCACCGTCTGTCCCGCCGCGAGATGCCCCCGTTCCATCAGCGCCTGCCACGCCGTCAACCCCGCGCACGGGAGGCAGGCCGCCTCCGCGTCACTCAGGTGATCGGGCGTCGCCACGAAGGAATCCGCAGGCCCCACCACGAAGTCGGCCAGCATTCCGTCGCAGGAACCTCCGCGGGCGGCCTTGTGGTAGCCCAGGTCGAAGGGGCCATCGACCCAGTCGCGGAAGAAACCGCCCATCACCCGATCGCCCGCCTTCCACTTCGTCACGCCTTCGCCCACGGCATCGATCTCGCCCGCGCCATCCGACAGCGGAACGACGCCACCTCCGGCACTGCTGGCGGACTGTCCGGTCTTCATCAGCAGATCCCGGTAGTTCAGCGAACAGGCCCGCATCTTCACCCGGACTTCACCGGGACCGGGTTCGGGATTCGGGGCGTTCTCCTCGAGGACCAGCTCGAGTTCTTTTGCTTCATCGACGGATTGCAGGAGGTATCGGCGCATGATGTGTCATCGTAAGGTCGGAAAACGGGAACGCAATTCGCGGAGGACCGAACCCGCGATCCAAATTTTCTTTTGATTCTCCGACTCAACCGAATCTACAGTGACTCCCATGTCGCAATCCATTCCATCTGTGGCGCCCATGCGGACGGACGGCCCGGCGGCAGGCCGCGATCGTTTCGTCGCGGCCTTCCAGTGGATGCTGCTGGCGCGCACCTTCGAGGACAAGATCGCCGCACTCTACCGGGCCGGCAAGATCGTGGGCGGGGTCTACCTCGGCCGCGGCCAGGAGGCCTTCAGTGCGGCCCTCGGCATGCAGTTGAGCCAGGAGAATGGCGACGTCTTCGCCGGTCTCATCCGTGACCAGGCCGGCCGCATGGCCTTCGGTGAACCCATTCTCGATTCGGCCCGCACCTACCTCGGATCGGTCGAGGGCCCGATGCGCGGCCGCGACGGCAACATTCACCGCGGCCGCCCGCTCCGCGGAATGCCGGCCATGATCAGTCACCTCGGCGCCATGGTGTCGGTGGTCAACGGCATGCTGGTGGCCAAGCGTTTTCGTGGCCGAACCGACGTCGTCGGCGGGGCCGCCATCGGCGACGGCGGCACCTCCACCGGGGCCTTCCACGAAGGACTCAACCAGGCGGCGGTGGAAAAACTGCCCCTCGTGATCGCGGTCGCCGACAACCAGTTCGCCTACTCGACCCCGACCTCGCACCAGTATGCCTGCGAGGATCTCTCCGATCGCGCCGCCGGCTACGGCATTCGCGGCTACCGGATCGATGGCACCGATCTCGAGACCTGCCTGGAAACCTTCGCCGAGGCCATCGAGCGCGCCCGCCGCGGCGAGGGACCGCAGATGGTGGTCGGCAAACTGCTTCGCCTGGCGGGCCACGGCGAGCACGACGACGCCCGCTACATCCCCGACGAACTCAAGGCGAAACCGCACGGCGGCGACTGCCTGCTCCTGGCCCGGGAACAACTCCTCACGAAGAGCTGGATGTCGGAGGACCAACTCGCCGCGCTGACCGCAGAGACCCAGGACAAGGTCGAGGAAGCCGTGGCCCGGGCCCAGAGCGAGCCCGATCCCAATCCGTTCCGGGAATCCTGGCACGCCCTCGCCACCAAGCATCTCGCCGAGGGCACCCCCGCTGCCGACTGATCCGGCCCGCCCGCCGTCTTTCCCCTTGCGTGCCGTGGCCGCCTGTTGAAAAGAAGAGCGGCGAGTCTTCTCGATCCTCCCGTATTCCGCTACCCGTCGCCGTTTTCTCCCCGCCCATGGCCATCACCTACCTCGACGCCATTCGCGAAGCCCAGGCTCGTGCCCTCGAAGAGGACGAGAATGTCTACATCTACGGGCAGGACGTCGCCAATTTCGGGGGCGCCTTCAAGGCGACCAAGGGACTTTCCGATCGATTCCCGGACCGGGTCATCGACGCCCCCATCTCCGAGGACGCCATCATCGGCTCGGCCATCGGGGCGGCCATCGAGGGCATGCGACCGATCGTGGAGATGCAGTTCGCGGATTTCTCCTCCATCGGGTTCAACCAGATCATCAACCAGGCCGCGACCCATTTCTGGCGCACGGGGGTTCCCTGCCCGATCACCATTCGCCTGCCCTCGGGCGGCACCGAGGGCAGCGGCCCCTTCCACAGCCAGAGCATGGAATCGATCTACGCCCACTACCCGGGCCTGATCGTGATGACGCCCGCCACCGTCGAGGACGCCTACGGCATGCTGCTGGAGGCCATTCGCATCGATGACCCGGTGATTTTCTGCGAGCACAAGCTGCTCTACTACCACCTCAAGGCCGAGGAACTGCCCAAGGTCATTCTGCCGGTCGGCAAGGCGCGCATCGCCCGCGCCGGCCGCCACGCCACCGTCGTCGCCTGTTCGGCCATGGTGCACGAGGCACTGCGGGCCGCCCGCGAACTGGCGGAGGACGGTTGGGAAATCGAGGTGGTCGATCTGCGGTCCGCCAAGCCCATCGACACCGATACCATCCTCGCTTCCGTCGCCCGCACCGGTCGCCTCCTGGCCGTGGCGGAGAGCTTCCCCTGGGGAGGCCTGACCTCGGAGATCGTTTCCCGAGTCGCGTCCGAAGGCTTTCACCTGCTGGACGCTCCGCCCCAGCGGCTGAATTCCAAGGATACCCCGATTCCCTACCATCCGAATCTCTGGCGTGTCCACCGCCCCACCTGGCAGAGCATCGCCAGCGCCACGCGCAACCTGATCCAGCTCTGATTGCGCCAGCTTTTCCCTTTTGATCGGAAGCAACCTTCGTGATAGGAGTTGTTCATGGCGCGCGCCCTGACAGGTATCGTGATCGCCCTTCTGCTGGCGAATCCTTTCTGCTGTTGTGCCGCCGGCTTTGCTCTCGCGGGAGCCGGATCCGGCAACGGGCCGGTCGATGCCCCGGCGAAACGGAGTTGCTGTCACCAGGCGCGCACCGCCTCAGACACGGAAACCTCCCCGTCCCCCGTCGATAACGTTCCCAAGGCACCGTGCCAGTGTTCGCGCTTCCAGCGCATCCAGGGCCCCCAGGGAGTCGCCAAGTTTTCTCCTCCGGGAGAGCAGGTCAAGCCGCCGCCCTTCATCTCGGTCGAAAACAACTTCCCAACCCCGCGCGCTCTGCTGGTCGAATCTCCATGCGCTTCCGCGGGCAGGCACCCGCCACCGGCTGCCGGCACGTCGCTGACAATATTATACGGCGTCTTTCGTTGTTGATACCCGAGCCAAGATTCGAGACCAGGCGTGTCTCCAGCATGGTCTCGCGATGCCCGTCCACACCCCGGCAACCGATCACTTCGGGAAACCGTAACGCTGGGCAGGCAAGTTTCTGGAAAGGTAATCCCTTGCCGATCCGTCGGAGACTCTTACCGGCCGGAGTAGAGACCGGATCTCATCAAACATCTCATCAAGCGAAGCAAACCCAAAACGAACCATCCATATCATGAAATACCTCACTGCAATCATGTTCGCGGCCGCCATGGCCTTCACCGTCGTTTCCGCCAACGCGGAAGAAAAGACCTACGAAGGCGAAATGATGTGCGAGAAGTGCAAGCTGAAGCAGGCCGATGCCTGCGCTGACGCCCTCAAGGTCGGTGACGTCGTCTACCACCTCGAGGAAGACGGCAAGCGCAAGACCAGCGCTCACCAGTGCAGCGGCACCGCTCCCGCCAAGGTGACCGGCACGGTCGAGGACCGCGACGGGAAGAAATTCATCGTCGTTTCCAAGATCGAGAAGGAAGGCTGATTCCGCCTTCCCGCTTTTCCACCTCGCGCTCGCGCCACTCCCGGCGCGGGCCGATGTGCGAAATGTTTTCACGCCGTCCCGGAGACATCCGGGGCGGCGCTTTTTTTTGTCCCCGGTTTCGGCGCGATCATTCGATGGACAAGCCGCTTGGCGGCATCGACACAGTTTTCTTCCACCATGAAAACCCGACTTTTCGTTCCATTTCTCACCCTGCTCCCGACCGGCTGGCTTCTCGGAGCCGGAGATCCCCCCCTTTCCTTCGACGATCCCCAACCGCAGCGATACCGCCTGGAAGCCCGGGCCAGTGAACTGGACTCCCGGACAAAGGAACATCCGGCCATCGATTTCGTTTTCGAGAAAGACGGCAAGCCCCAGGACGTGGAACATGCCTCGGTGGATACCAGCGTGCCTCCCCGCGGGCAGCTGGTCATCTGGATGATGGGCCACAACGAGGGACTGTTCGAACGCCTCAACCGCTACGGACTTCACGCCATCCAGCCCCACTACGCCAACCGCTGGTTTTCCAAGGTCTGCACCGAGAAACCGGTCAGCGAAACGTGCCGCGGCAACGTCCGGCTCGAAGCCGCCACCGGCGAGGATTTCAGCGATGTGGTCGATATTCCCAAACCCGACGGCATGATGGAGCGCGCCTTCCAGTTCGTGAAATGGCTGGCGAAAGAGAACCCGGCCGGGAAATGGGACTATTTTCTCAACGACGCCGGTGATGGCCTGCGCTGGGATCGGGTGATCATGTCCGGCAGTTCCCACGGTTCCACCACCTCCGCGCGCTTCGCCAAGCACCAGGAGGTCGCCAGGGTCGTCATGCTCTGCGGCCCCCGCGACCAGTATCAGAACTGGCAGGCGCTTCCTTCCGCGACCCCGGCCAATCGCTACTTCGGTTTCAGTCACGTGCTCGATGGTGGCTGGACCGCGGATCACTATTGCCGCTCCTGGGAACTGCTCGGCCTGCACGAGTTCGGCCCCATCGTCAACGTCGATGACAACCGCCCTCCCTATGGCAACAGCCGTCGACTCATTTCCGCCGCCGATGTGAAGGGCGACGCCAAGCGCGCCCATTCCGCCGTCACTCCGGGCGGGGCCTCCCCCAAGGGACCGGATGGCTCCCTGCTCTACGAGGATGTCTGGCGCTATCTCTACACCCATCCAGTCGGTGAAGTCGGCGAGCCGGTTCCCATGGACGACGATTGCCTCAAGGATCAACCGCAGTAGCCGAACCGGCTACAAAAGCCCGGGCCCATTGTAATGGCACCGAGGAGAAGACGTCCGATCTTGGAAACGTCTACGAGACCAACCCCACTCTCTCCTTTTTCGATTCCATGAATGCTTCGACTTCCATCGAACCCTACTCTTCTCAAGACGCCCATGGCGCGCCGGCCTCGACGCACAGCAAGGCCATCGGCTACATCCTCTGGATCTTCGGATTCACCGGAGCGCATCGGTTCTACTACGGCAAGCCGATCACCGGCGCGATCTGGTTCTTCACCGCCGGCTTGGCGGGAATCGGTTGGCTGATCGACTTGTTTCTCATTCCGGGGATGGACCGGAAGGCCGACCTACGGTACTCCCGCGGACGCTACGACTACTCCACCACCTGGTTGCTGCAGACCTTCGCCGGTCCGCTCGGTCTGCACCGGATGTATCTCGGCAAATGGATCAGCGGGATCCTCTATCTCGTAACCGGTGGTCTGCTGCTGGTCGGCTGGCTCTACGATTTCTGCACGCTCAACGGCCAGATCGACGAGCGAAATCGGGAGGAGGCCTGACAGACAGCGCCGCGCGGAGCACCTGCCGATCTGAATCCGAGGCCCGGATTCTCTCCCACCACCAAGTGGTGGAGCATAGCAGATTCGAACTGCTGACCTCCTCAATGCCATTGAGGCGCTCTACCAACTGAGCTAATGCCCCGTTCACTTGAACCGGTAACGCTCCCCCCGATGCCGGGCGGAGCGAGGCGGAAATTAGGACAGAATCCGGAAATCGGCAAATGATTTTCTGCGCTTCCCCGCACTTCGGCTTGTGCCCGGCGAGCGAGGTCTCTACATTCCGGGAATCACCCCTTGCAGCCAGCCATGACAACCCTCCGCCTCTCTTCCTCGCTCCTCGCGCTTTGCTGCTCGCTTTCCCTGCTCGCGTCACGCCTGGTGGCCGAGGAATTCCGGACCTTCACCAATTCGGCCGGCAAAACGCTCCAGGCGAAACTGGTCAAGAAAACGGATAGCGACGCCACCATCCGGTTGGAGAACGGACAGGAGTTCACGATTCCGGTAAACACCCTGTCCCCCGACGACCAGGCCTACATCCGCGACTGGAATCCGGCCATGGCGGACGCCACCGCCCTGGGCGAGGACAAGGGAGTCACTGCGGAGAAATTCAACGAAATCATCGGTCACCCCCTTTTCGCCGAGATCTCTCTTTGGGACAGCGATCCCGCCAAGGTGGCGGAACGGCTCCAATGGCCGCGGGAATCGGAGACTTCCTACGCCGAGAGCTACCGCCTCTATCCTCCGAGCGAATTTCTCTTCCTCGGCGCCCGCCCCTACTCGGCCGCCCTCTACGGGGAAGACGAGAAGGTCACCGGCATCTCGCTGGTGTTCGCGAACAAGGGCGATTCCTTCGGAGCCCGGGGCGCGGGTGAAGAACACTTCATCAAGGGCAAACCGGTCCCCGGAGGCATCGAGGGCTTCCGCATGATCATGGAGAACGACGCCGAGATCATCACCACCGCGCTCACGGAATTGCTCGGAGAAGGCGATTCCCAGCGCTTCGGCGACGGGGAAACCCGCACCCGGGCCATGCGCTGGGACTGGAACGGACACGCCTTCCTGCTCTCCCACGTGGAGGATGAATACGTCGGGCTCACCATCCAGACCACCGAGTTCGCCGACAAGCGGGGACGCACCTCCCGGATACCGGAATCGATCATCCGCGAGCGGGCCAGGAACGGCATCGAACGCCGCCCCAACGGGGACGTGGTGTTGTCCAACCTGCCCATGGTCGATCAGGGTCCGAAGGGCTACTGCGCCCCGGCCACGGTCGAGCGCTGCATGCGCTACCTCGGCATTCCCGCCGACATGTATCTGCTGGCCATGGTCGGCGAGACCCAACTCGGCGGCGGCACCTCCACGAGCCTCCTGCTCCAGAACATCGGCCAGGACATCAAGCGGAAGGGGCGGAAGTTCGACAGCTGGCGCGACGAGTTGTCGATGCGCACCCTCCGGCGCTACATCGATGACGGGATTCCCGTTATGTGGGGAATGTTCAGCACCGAGGAGTTCAACGACATCGCCAACGAACGGACCAAGGAGCGAAAGGAAATCCTCGCCAACGAGGGCGACTTCGCCGCCTTTGCGGCCAAGGTGCGGCAGGAATCGGAATCGAACACCCTCCCTCCCGACCAGACGCGCAGCCACATCGTCATCATCATCGGCTACAACGAGGAGACCAACGAGATCGCCTTCTCCGACAGCTGGGGCGAACGCTTCACGGAACGGTGGATCACCATTCCGGAGGCCCACCAGATCTCGCAGGACTATTTCTACGTGATCGATCTCTGATCCCGAAGAAATCGCCTGGGAGAGGGGGTCGCTTTCCGTCGTAATGCAACGACCTACTCCAACGAGGAACGATTGGACACCGTGCTTTCCTCCAGCACGCGACCTTCAAGCGTCTTGATTTCCACCTTCATGGCACCCGAATCGCGATCAAGTGTGAGCAGGAGATAGCCGCCCGAGGGGTCGAGGAAGTCGTGATTCGGATCGATCCCGAAACTCCCGTTGCCGCGCACGGAGGTGTTGTAGTAGGGAATCCCGTCCACCAGCGTCCGCTCGGCGTGGTAGGCTTCGCCCGAGATCGCCATGGTACCCTTCGCGATGAGCCGCTTCCACTCGCCATCGGCATGGGAACGAACCCGGTGACCGGTTTCACCAAAAAGCGTGATTACCTGCCCCGCCCCGGCATCCTCCATCGTCTCCCGATACCAGGCCAGTTGCTCCGAGTCCGCGCCGAATGGGTGGCAGGACTGGTCCGGTGTTCCGAAATCCCCGGTGTGGTTCATGTCAACGGAGACAAGTCGCAGATCGAAGTCCGGAATCGCAAAGGTCCAGATCCACTCCTTGCCGGGAAGAGCAAAAAAGGTGCGATAGGCGGTGGCGGGAATTTCGTAGGCGGGCTTCCCCGGTCCATCGCTCTTCGGGCGAATCTTTCGGTCCAGATTGCCAAGGGTCGGAAGAAACGGCGTCGTCCGAAAGATCTCCGCCTGGGTATCGATCAACGTCCCGTGGGATTCCAAACAGCCAGGCTGATTCTCCTCGCAGAATTGATACTGCATGGCGGTATCACCCGAGGAAAGCAGCAGGTGGGGATCGTCCGCCTTCAATGCGGAGAGATCGATTCGGGAATCGGCGCGCAGGTTCGCCACCACCGCGATGCGCAATTGCCCGGTCGGATACCCCTTGAAGGTCGCCACCGGCGATTGCTGCTCGCCCGTCACAACCCGGTAGTGATAGACGACGTCCTTCTCCGCGAGCGGTATCTCGACGTGGTGAAGCGTGCGTTCTCCCTCCAACGCGACCCGCTGCCCAAGCTCCGGACTGGTACCGAACTCCACCACCGAAGCCCCCGGTTCAGCCGTCTGCCAGCTCACGACGATCTTCGACGGATCGGGCGACTGGTGAGTGAGCCAGACACGCTTTACCTCGGCCCTGGCTGGAGGTGCGAAAACCGCACAGAGAAGAACCGCGAGGAGATGGCGAGCCAGGTTTTTCATCCCGCAGCTATTCCCGATCGCCCCAAGACTGACAAGGGCGCGAAAACGCATCCCGCAGTTGCGGCGCCATCTCACGGATTGGCCAGGGCCTCGACCACGGCCTGCATTCCCTTCACCACCTCGGTGAAGCGCTCGAAATCGATCTGGTCCGGTGTGTCGGTTGGTTCGTGGTAATGCGGGTAGCGAAAAGGGGCCGTGTCCGTCACCATCATCGCCGGATAGCCCTCCCGCCAGAAGGACCAGTGGTCCGACCAGCCAACCCCCTCGATCGTTTCCGGGAGCACCGCCACCTGGGCGGGCACCCCCACCCCGGCGTTGCCATAGCTTTCCGCCGCCAGTTCGACGAGCGCTTTCGAGCCCGGGTTGCCGACGAAGGCGATGAAATTTCCGGCGTCGGGAAAACTTCCCACCGGCAGGCCCTCGGGAAGTTTCTGGCTGCCGGGGGCGTCGGAGTAGTAGCCGATCGTCTCCAAGCTGATCATCGCCGCCACCTGGGTCCCCTGCTGAGCCAGCTGCTTGGCGAAGACCGCGCTGCCCATGCGGTCGGTTTGGAAATACGGCGGCTCCTCGTTCACGAAGGCCGCGAAATGGATCGTTCTCGCCGGTCTCGTGCCCGAAAAGGCATTGGCCAGGGACAAAAGGGCAGCGATTCCGGTTCCGTTGTCGTTGGCTCCGGGACAACCGGGCACGGTGTCGTAGTGGGCGCCCACCACCACCACCTCACGGGCGCGCTCCAGGCCCGGCAAGGCGGCGACGACATTCCAGACTTCCTCTCCCTCCACCTGGTAGTTCTGGCGTTCGACCGTGTAGCCCATGTTCGAGGGACCGAGCGAAGACTCGATCCAGAAAGCGGCCGCCCGCAGCTTTCGATAGTTCTCGAGATTCCGCTCGCCGATGTCCCCGGCCAGCACCCGCACATATTTCTCGAGATCCTCCTGGTTCACTGGTTTTCGCATCATGCCAGCCACTTCCGCCTGCTTTTCCCTCGCTTCCACGACCTCCTTGTCCTCGGCGTCGAAGAAATGGGTCACGAACACCGAGGCGACTCCCAACACGAGAATGCCGGTGGGCAGCCCGATCAAGCAGGCGCGAATGATTTTTCCCTGGTCCATGAGGCGGAAGAAACAACGGAGGGCGGCAAAGTAGTCCCTCGGTATCTACGCTCAATCCTTGATTTCGAGAACCTCCCGGATGGCATTCGCCGCATTTTCGTGGGCTCCACCGCCGCCCAGACGCTCGATGACCGCCGCCAGCTCGTGTTGCAGGGATTCCCGCGCGCCTTCATCGCTGAGCAGGCGCTCCAGTTCCCGGCTGATCCTCTCGCCACTGGCCTCGCCCTGCAGCAGTTCCTTCACCACCTCCCGATCGGCGATGACGTTGACGATGCCGAGGTAATCGATATCGACGACGGCACGGCCCACGACGTAGGTGAGCCAGGCCACCTTGTAGACGAGGCAGTAGGGCAGGCCGAAATACGCCGCCTCCAGGGTGGCGGTCCCCGAAGCCACGACGCCGACCGCGGCGCGCTGCATGACATCGTGGACGTTCCCCACCCCGATCTCGAGGCACGAGGGATGGAGGCGAACCTCGTTGGCGATTCCATGCATGCGATCCGCCAATCGATCGGAAACCGCCGACGCCGCGAAACGCAGTTCCGGGTGCCGCTGCTTCAAGCGCACCGCCGCCTCCGCCATGGCGGGAAAAAGCGCCTCCACCTCGCGCTCGCGGCTGCCGGGCAGGAGAGCGATCAGGTCCGGCTCCCGTTCCAGGTCGTCACGCTTCAGTTTCGCGAGCGAATCGACCAGCGGATGACCGGCGAAGACGGTGTCCAGACCTGAATTCTCGTAGAGCGGTTTCTCGAACGGAAAGATACAGATCATCAGGTCGAGCAATTCCGCCATGACCTTGATCCGTCCCTTTTTCCACGCCCAGACCTGGGGTGAAATGTAGTAGATCAGTTTCCCGGCAAAGCCTTCTTTCCGCAGCCGCTTGGCCAAGCGCAGGTTGAAACCGGGATAATCGATCAGCACGACCGCATCGGGTTCCTCCTTCCCGATCCGGGAGACGGTCTCTTCCATTTTCGCCCGGAAGTAGCCGTATTTCTTGAGGACCTCCCACAGCCCGAGCACGGCCGCTTCGTCCAGCCAGTCCTCCACGTGCGCCGCCAGCTTCGCCATCTGTGGGCCGCCCAGGCCGCCGAGGTCGAACTCGGCTTCCGGCAGCGCCCGCATCAGGGCCGCCCCATGGGTATCGCCGCTGACCTCGCCGGCCACCAGGAATAGGCGTTGTTTCTTGCTCATCGAAGCGCGGGAACCTTCACCACCCAACAGGGTCTAACGCCGGAGTCAACCCTGTTTGATTCGGATTTCCGAGGGAGGGAAAAAGCGGTGACCATGTCCGGTTCAGTCGGCTTTCGCGTTGGCGTTCTCGATCAGCCGAGTGATCTCCAGGGCGATATCGAGCGCCGCCGCCCCGTGTTCCCCGCTGACCTTGGGCGTCGCCCCCCGGGCCGCGCAGTCGATGAAGTCGGCCAGCTCGCGCTTAAGCGGCTCGTCCTTTTCCACCTCGACCGGTTCGCGGCCGATCTCCATGCCGTCGCGCCGATAGATCCACCCGCTCTGGTTCTGGTAGTCGAGCGACAGGTAGGCATCGGATTGGAACACGCGGATCTTCCGCATTTTCTCCGGGGAAATCCGGCTCGCGGTGACGTTGGCGACCGCGCCGTTCTCGAACTGGAGCCGCGCGTTGGCGATGTCCTCGCGATGGGTGAGGACGGGAATGCCGACCGCATCGACCTTGGCGATCGGCGAATCGACCAGGTGGAGGATGATCTCCAGGTCGTGGATCATGAGGTCGAGCACCACCCCGATATCGACACTGCGATTCGGAAACGGCGAGAGCCGGTGGACTTCGAGAAACTTGGGATGATCAAGCCGCGCCTCGAGCTGGGCCATGACGGGATTGAAACGCTCGATGTGCCCGACCTGGAGCACACAGCCCTTCTCGGTCGCGAGATCGATGAGCGCCTTGGCGTCGTCGAGCGAATCCGCGATTGGTTTCTCCACCAGCACGTGTTTGCCGGCCTCCAGCAAGGCGGTCCCGATCTCGCGATGCGTCACCGTCGGCGTCGAGACCGAGGCCGCGTCGACCAGGGCGAGAAACTCATCGATCGTACTCGTCACCGTGCCCCCGAACTCGTCGGCAATGGCCCGCGCCCGTTCCGTATCAGCATCGAAAATCGCCGCCAACTCCGCGCTTTCCAGTTCCGAGTAGATGCGCGCGTGGTTCCGCCCGATCGCTCCCACGCCGCACACGCCGGCCCTGACTTTACCGCTGTCACTCATGGCCGTCAGCTATCCCTGCATCGGGCGCGGCGTCAACCTTGTGCTTGCGTCGTCGCCACCAGAAACCGCCCTCCAGCAACAGGAAAGCAACAAGCGGAGGAAACATGATGGGGAAGCAGAGAGAAATCCCCCTTCCCTGTGGCAAGTCCAACAACCGAATTCCGAAGCGCGTTACTGGCCACATTAACGCCTGCCCATCGGAATCAAGGGCGATGGTTTGATACGCCATTCCTCCTCCATTCAAAGTATCAAAACTATAGATCAGTCCCGCCCTTCCCTTCCAGGAAACCAACTCCATCGTGTCACCCAAGACACTGGGAATACGAAACAGATCTCCCTGTTTGAAACTCTGAAAATTCCACCAAGCGAAGCAAAGCGCCAAGAAAATCCATACCAGAATGCGACTCCGGAGGCTCACCTTTCACCCCTTCTTCGCAAAGATCGATACTCCTTTCTCCCCGCACAACCGAACCACTTCGTCCTTTCCCAACAATAGAGTCATGCCCGCCTCGACCACGATGGCGTTCACTCCCGCCTCGGCGGCGGTCTCGATGGTGTTCGGTCCGACGACGGGAACGTCGAAGCGGAGATCCTGGTTCGGCTTGGAGACCTTGACCATCATGGCTTCGCCTTTGCCGAGTGCGCCGCCGCGCTTGAGGGCCTCATCGGTGCCCTCGAAGGCCTCGACGGCGAGAACAGTGCCCTTTTTCACGACCACGGTCTGGCCGATGTCGAGCCGGCTGACTTCCTTGGCAATGCGCATGCCGAAGGCGGCATCCTCCAACTGGCGATCGGACAGTTCCGGACCGCAGACGTGACCGGCCTCAGGCAGCAGGTCGTCGAGATAAGTCGTGGCCGGCAGGAGGCGAATGCCGTCCTTTTCCAGTTCGTTGGCAATGGCGCCGAAGAGGGACTCGGCGTTTCGCTCCTTCACCTTGCTGAGCATCTTCAGGGTCCGCAGGTCGGGACGCAGGTCGAAGAGGTTCTTCGGCGCGATCTGGCCGACCATGACGGCCTCGGTGATGCCCTCGCTCTTGAAGAACTTGATCATTTTCCCAAGCTGACCGACGCGCATCCACTCGATGGCATCGACCAGGTCCGCGAGATGCGGCTCGGTCTCGTCGGTGAAGGCGGCGGCGGCGAGTTTCTCCACCCCGGCTCCGCGCGCGGCGCGGGCCATGGTTTCGGGATAGATGCCGTTGCCGGCAATGAGACCGAGGGACTTCGGGGAATCAGGCACGATACCGGGAGTACGAAAGCGGAACCCGAGGTCCGCCGGGGACATTGCGCTTCAGTTTTCCGCCGCCGGCGATCCGACTTCCATCAGGGGATCGTCCTCGAAGAACTCGACGAAATCCTTCGCTTCCAGGGCCAGCGGATGATCCTTCACCCGGGCGATTTCCTTGGCGACGGGAACGGACACTTCCTGGGGACGGTTGTGGAGATCGGAGAAAATGATCTCCTGCATCTCTTCGGGAATGTCGGAGCGAACCGCGAGGTTCATCATGTCCTCCATGTATTCCTCGTCGCCGATGAGATTGAGGGCATGCTGGATGGCGTCGATCCGCACCTCTTCGGGCGCGTTGTTCTGCGCGGCGATGGCCGCCAGCTTCTGACCGGCTTCGCGGTGCTCGATGGTGGTGTCGGTGAGCAGGTCGGCGATCTGGTTGTCCCACTCCTCGCGCGGCAGCTCGGGGCCGTCGGGCGCCGGTTCGGCCATGGGCTCGTTGGTGACGGTCTCGGTCGGCTGCTGGCCCGTCACTCCGGTTTCGGGATTCCCCGCCATGGTGGTGGCCACGGGCTGACCGCCTCCCTCCATCGCGGTGGCCTGTTCGGGCTCCTGGGGACCGAGGTGATTGAGGGCGATCATGCCGCCAATGGTGACGAGCAGGAGGGCACCGATGAGGGTGAACAGGAAACGCTGGTTCATGGGATCGAAGGAAAACGAGTGAGGACGGGAAGTCTACCATGATCAAGTGACCTGGCACGGACATTCCTTGTCTACGGTGGGGAAAGTATCTTCAAGCCACCTTCTCAGTATCGTCAACGCCATGTTTCCTGAAGTTTTTCATTTTCTCCATAATCCGTCCGCTCCGGGCCCCCAGCAAAACCACCTTCTTTCGTATCGGCAACCCGGCCGTTGAATTGACTTTCCCGCCGCTTCGGCTCAGCATCGGGTCAGCGGTCTCCCTCCGTCCTCCATGTCCCCTTCCCTTCCTCTCCTCCGGCGATTTCTTCCGCGCGAGTGGCGCCTCCGCCTTTCGTGCGGAATCGTCATGGGGATATTTTTCGCCACCGGGCTACCGACGGCATGGGCCGAGCCAGGCGGATTTCTTCCCTTGAAGATCCGTTTCTGGGCCGACGAGGTGGAACTGACCGGCGCGGTGCCGAATCAGAAGACGGCCAACCTCCTCCTGATCACCCTTCACCGATCGCATCCGGATCTTCGCTCCCGCAACCGGCTCGTCATCGATCCGGCCCGCACCGTCATCAATCTCCCGGACAGTCGGGAACTCGCCGGACTCCTGCTGGAGCTGGCGCTTTCCACCAAGGACGGGAGCCTCCAGGTCACCAATCGCGAGGTGACCGTGTCCGGTCTCACCGACAGCCTCGTGACCCATGCCGCTTTCGAAGCGCGACTGGAATCGCTCGCGGAACACCACCCGGAACGCCGCTGGAGCAACCGGATCTGCCTGGTGCACGAGGACGACCTCGCTCCCGGCCTGCTGCCGAAACGCCCCCGCCCCGCCCTGGATCCCGAACCGCTGGAGAATGCGCCGGTGGTCCTGGCGGAGAGCGCCTACGGTCCCCTGCCACCGATGCGGGCCCGGCCGGTCCAGTCAATCGGTTTGACCGAAAACGCCGTCGCCATCGCGCCGCCCGGCGACGCCCCCACGGTTCCCGCCTCCAATTCGGCCGAGCCCGTCGAGACATCGCACCCGATGGAACCCGCGGAGCAGATCCGCTTCACCGCCAACAGTTTTCTCGTCGCCTTCGACCAGTATCGACTCGTCGATGCGGCGACCGAGCGAATCCGGTCGCTCCCCCCGGAGGCCGGCCCCATCATCCTTCGCGCCTATCCGGACACCGCCGGGCGTCACACCTACAACGAATGGCTGAGCAACTCTCGCGCGCGCGCGGTGCGTCGGGCCTTTGTCGATGCCGGCTTTCCCGAGGAACGCTTCCGGATCGAAACGCCGGACGGCAGGGACGACAGCAAGGGCCTGGGCACGGTGCGCATCTTCGTTCCCCGGATGCTTCCCCCGGCAGCGGAACCCTTGCCCGAAGACGAGGGCGCGCCTTCCGAGGCCACCGAAAATCTCCCGGTGACAACGGCCTCGGCGGCGGCACTGGAGGACGAGCCTCCTTTTCCCACGCGATAGGGAAAGGTGTTGTAACCGGGCACCGCCGGACTGCGTCTAGCTTTCCCGATGGACGCCTCTCCCGACTCCACCCACGACGCCTCCTCGGCCGCGAAACCGATCCGTCGTCCCTGGCGCGGATGGCTTTGCCTCCTGGGCCTGCTCGGAGCCGGCGCCCTGGCTGCCCATCAACTCTGGCAGCCGAAGTCCCGCCCCGAAACCAAGTCCGGCAACCTTTCCCCGCAGGCGTTCGCTTCCATCCGCTCGAGTGCCGCCACCGTCGATACCCTTTTCACGAGCGCATGGAGTGAAGTCGGAATCGAGCCCACTTCCCCGGCGAATCGCCTCGTTCTCGCCCGGCGACTTTCCCTGGCCCTCGCGGGCACGATTCCCTCTCTGGAGGAGATCCGCGCCATCGAGTCCCGCCCGGGTGAAGAACGCATCGATTGGTGGCTGACACGCCTGCTGGAGGATTCCCGCACTTCCGACTACCTCGCCGAACGGTTGGCGCGGGCCTATGTCGGCACGGAAAACGGTCCCTTCCTCGTCTATCGGCGGCGCCGCCTGGTGCGGTGGTTGAGCGACCAACTCGAGGCCAACCGTCCCTACGACCAGTTGGTCCGGGAAATGATCGCCGCCGAGGGGCTCTGGACCACCAATCCCGCAGCCAACTTCGTCACCGCCACCATCGACCAGAACGAGCAGAAGGAAGGCCCCGACCAGGTCAAGCTGGCGATCCGGACCACGCGCGCCTTTCTCGGCGTGCGCATCGACTGCGTCCAGTGCCACGACGACAAGTTCGGCGATCGCTGGAAGCAGCAGGATTTTCATCAATTGGCCGCCTTCTTCGCCGGAGCGGAGATGAAGCT
>JAUIGT010000663.1 GCA_030432615.1 Verrucomicrobiia bacterium | reverse complement strand
GACATCGTGCATGGTGGTGCGGGTCCCGTCGTCCCAGCGGATCGTCTTTGACCAGGCCTTCGGGTGATCGGAGAGCATCCAGTGGACGCCGTCGTCCGAGAAACCGTGGACGCCCGCCTTGATCTCCCCGGTGATGTTGCCGAGCCAGTCTCTCAGGAGAATTTCGAATCCCTCGCCGTTCCGCCAGAGAAAGGGATCCTCGACGGGTTGGTCGGCACGGAACTCGAAGATGGGCTCGTCGGTGACCCGCTCGTAGCGGCCCTCCCAGTGTTCCGCCCTGGCCACGCCGAGTCGCATCGTGTCCCCGATGAAGCCGATCGACTTGTAGATGAGCAGGCAGCTGCCGTCCTCGAGGAGGCAGGGGGCGGGATTGCAGACCAGGTAGCTGTCCCAGTGTCCCGGTCGCGGGGAGAGGATGGGCTCCTCCCGAAAAGTCCACGGTCCGGTGATCGCGGGAGCGGTAGCCAGCCCGATCCGCTGATTGGCGTGGGCTTCGCGGGCGGCGGGCAGGTCTTGTGATCCGGAGGAAACGGCCTGCTCGGGCGAGGGGATGGCGTGGGTGTGGGTGGTCTCCGTGTAGAACAGAATCCACTGGTCGCCGTGCCGCTGGATCGCCGAGGAATACCTCGATGTTCCTTTCCCGGCGTTCGCCGCCCCGGCGCGATCGTTTCCAAGGACTTCCGCGAAGCGATAGGGGCCTTCCGGCCGGTCGGAAACGGCGCGCACCAGCTCGTAGTTCGTCAGCCAGAAAGGGTAGAACGGGTAGGCTTTGGAGAAGCGGCTCGTGATCAGGTGGTAGCGACCATCTTCCCCGTGGACGATGTCGCCGCCGGTCCCGATCCAGTAGTCGTCCATGGCGAACCCGCCGTCCCTGGGTGCGGGCCGCAGCCGGTCGATGAAGGCCCGGGGAGCGGAGGCCGCCTTCGTTCCCTCGGCCCGATCCTCGGCGAGACCAGACCAGCAAACGAGCAAGACCGCGAGACCGATTCCCAGGGAAACGCCGTGCGCGGTGGCGGGAGAGACGGGGAAAGCCCGGATGGGTTTCGAGATGCGGCTCACCTCCAAGGATCTAGGGTGTGTGGACAAATTCCCGAATTGCCCGGAAAGGATGAAACACGTCGGGGAGTCAGCGCCGCAAGCGGCGAAAATTCGGAAATCGCGGCCCATTTTTCGCCTGGCTGTGTTCCATCTCACTTTGTTGGGCTCGCCCAACGCCGTTCGACGCGCCTTGCCAGCCAAAAAATGGACTCGCGCCGAGCAGTCCGCCAATTTGTCCACGCACCCTATCGAGAAGCGATCGTCTTTTCAATTCCCGAAGTCCCGCCTGATTACGGAATCCCGGAGCTGGATGCGCGGCCTGCCTTCTGGTAGGGGATGCCTCGATGAAAGGCCGGTCCCGTTTCCCGAAACTGCTCGAATCCCGCTTGATGCCCCTGCTTGCCTTGGCGCTCGGGATGGTCGGTATCGGCTACGCGGAGGACAAGACCGGGCCGGCGCCCCTGCCAGCCTCGGATGGCGGCCAGGCCATCACCCTCGCCGACGGTGGGAGAACGAACTACCAGGTCGTGGCGGATCCGGCCCCGGACGCGATCGATACCTACGCGGCGGAGACGCTGGCGGGCTATTTGAAGGAGATGACCGGAGCGGAGTTTCCCGTCGTCGCGCCGGATGCGCGCGATTCGGATCGACCGGCCATCTTCATCGGGCTGAGCGAACCGGCGCGTGCCTTGTTGGAGGACGACGATCCGCTGTCCGGTCTCGCCGACCAGGAGCACGTCGCCCGCACCGTCGGTCCGCATATCCTCCTCTACGGCAAGGGGCATCGGGCCAGTCTCTACGCGACGATGGAGTTCCTGGAAAACTCCCTCGGCTGGCGCTGGGTTTCGCCGTTCGAGAAGCCCGTTCTTCCGAAGCGCACGACGCTGACCCTGGAGCCGTTTTCCCGGCAGCGCGGTTTCGATTTTGTCTCGCGCCAATTGCCGATGCGTTTCAACAGCGACTTCTACCTCCAGCACGGTATCAACATGGGGCTGGACACGAAATTCCTGGAACGCGGTGAGCCCATTCCCGGCCACCTGCGCTCGTGGATGCCGAACGAAAACTTCGTGCACACGACCTTTTCCTACATCCCTCCCTCGCCGGATGCCCGGTATGCCGACGGTTTCGACTGGCTGGAGAAGCGGAACTACTTCGAGACCCATCCCGAGTTCTTCTCGATCGGCGAGAGCGGCGAGCGGGTGCCGAACCTCCAGCTCTGTTTCAGCAACCGCGGCCTGCGCGCCGAGCTGACGAAGAACGTCCGCAAGCAGCTCGCGATTTCCGGCGACCGGCAGATCATCATGATCGACGCAGCGGACCGGCCCGGGAGATTCTGCCATTGCGAGGATTGCGTCGCGCTCGAGGAAAAACACGCGACACCGGGCGGGCCGCTTTTCGATTACCTCATCGAGCTGTCCGAGAACCTGCGGAAAGATCACCCGGAGACGCGGGTGAAGACGCTGGCGTATCGGCGCAGCCAGACGCAGGTGCCGCCGAAGCTTCCCGAGGGCGAGCGCCTGCCGGACAACCTCATCGTCGATTTCGCTCCGATCGAGGACTGCTATTTCGCCGACTGGACCCATCCCGACCCGAACATTCAAGAGACCTTCCGGCACCTGAAGGACTGGGCCGCGATCACCGCGCCGGGCAATCTCTGGACGTGGATGTATCCCAACCCCTGGGGTACCGGTCATCCCGTCCCGGTCGGCAACGTCGAGCGGGTGGCGACAAATCTGCGGCTGATGCACGAGATCGGCGTGCGCGGGATTTTTCTCGATCACCACGGCGTCAACTCGCGCTCCGGCTGGAGTGAACTGCAGGCCTGGCTCGTCATCAAGCTGTCGCAGGACATCGATGCCGACGCCGGAGCGCTGGTGGTGGAGTTCACCGATCATGTCTACGGGCCTGCCGCGCCGCTGGTCCGACAGTATCTCGAGGATCTGGAAGACGCGCGCAAGGCCATGGACAGCTTCGCTCCCGGCGTCACCTACAAGTCGCGCAACTTCGACGACCGCACCTTTCCCTACCTCACGCCGGCGAACCTGC
>JAUIGT010000662.1 GCA_030432615.1 Verrucomicrobiia bacterium | reverse complement strand
GAAAGAGATCCGCCGCCGTGGTCTTGCCACCTCCCGGCCCACCCGTGAGGACGATGCGACAGCGCCGGCGGCAGTCGGAAGACTCGGGGATTTCGGAGGAACTCATTTCGATGGGTGGCGTTCGCGCTTCGCCGAAAGCGCTTCCGTGATGTCGTCGAGATCGAGGCAGTTCATGACGTCGTCGCGGGTCAGCCATCCCTTCCTCGCGATCCGGATCCCGTACCAGAGAAACTGGAGATTGTCGACTCGATGGGCGTCGGGGTTGATGACGCACTTCACGCCCTTCTCCTTCGCCAGTTTCCACCAGCGCCAGTCCATGTCGAGCCGCCACGGGTTGCAGTTCAGCTCGATCCAGGTGCCCGTCTCCGCGCAGGCGTCGATGATGGCGGGGACGTTGACGGCATACGGTTCGCGCTGCAGCAGCAGCCTCCCGGTGAGGTGCCCGAGCATGGTGACCTCGGGTACCTCGATGGCCTTGATGAGCCGTTGGGTCATGTCCTTTTCGGAAAGCGTCATGGCGTTGTGGACGCTGGCCACCACGTAGTCGAGTTCACTCATGAGGTCGGAATCGAAATCGAGCGAACCGTCCTTGAGGATATCCACCTCGTTGCCGGCGAAGAGACGAAACTTCTCGCCCTCGTCTTCGTAGCCCTGGTTGAGCTTGCGAATGTCCTCGACCTGGGCCCGGAGCCGTTTCTCATCGAGCCCGTTGGCCTGGAAGGAACTCTTCGAGTGGTCGGCGATTCCCAGGTATTGCAGCCCGAGGTCGCGGGCCGCCTCCGCCATTTCCTCGAGGGAGTTCTTACCGTCGCTGGCGGTGGTGTGGTTGTGAAAGGTGCCGCGCAGGTTCTCCAACTCGATCAGTCGCGGCAGATCGCCGGACTCCGCCGCCTCGATCTCGCCGCTGTTCTCCCGCAGTTCCGGCGCGATGTAGTCGAGCCCGAGGTAGTCGTAGAGATCCTTTTCGTCGGCGAACGACGGCGGCTCCTTGGCGTCCGAACCCGGACGCGGCGCGAGACGGTATTCGTTGAGGGTGTATCCGCGGTCGTTGGCCCGCCCCCGGATGACGACGTTGTGCTCCTTGCTGCCGGTGAAATACATCAGCGCGCAGGCCCACTCGTCGTTGGCCACGGCCCGGAGATCGCACTGGAGCCCGTTGTCGAGCCGGACGCTGGACTTGGTCTTGCCGTGAGCGATGACGTCCTTCACCTCGTCCAGGCCGACGAAGAAATCCATCACCGCCTGGGGCTGTTTCGTCGCGACGAGAAAATCGAGATCGTGGACCGTCTCCTTGCCCCGCCGGAAGCTTCCGCCCACCTCGGCCCGGAGACAATCGGGATGCGACTTGAGCGCCTCGAGGATGCGGTGGGCCGGCTCCGCGACATCGCCGAGGCGGAACCGGTCCGCGTTGGTTTCCCGAAAGGCGATCGCCTCCAGGATCTTCTCCTCGGATTTTTTCCCGAATCCGGAAAGCTCCGCCACCTTTCCTTCCTCGCAGGCCGCCTTCAACGCGGCGGTGGAATCGACGCCGAGATTCTCGTAGAGCGCCTTCACCTTCTTCGGCCCCACGCCCTGGATTTCGAACAACTCGAAAATGGTGTCCGGAAACTCGGCCCGGAGCTTTTCCCAGTACTCCAGTTTCCCGGTGCTGGCCAGCTCGTGGAGCTTCTGTTGCAGGGCATCGCCGATTCCCTTGATGCCCTCCAATTCACCGGCCTTGGCCTTCTCGACGATGTCGCCGGAGTACTGCATCACCGTCTCCGCCCCGGTGCGATAGGCGCGGATCTTGAACGGGTTCTCGCCCTTCAGTTCCAGCAGCAGGGCGATGTTTTCCAGGGTTTCGGCGAGATCTTCGCGGGTCATGACAACCGAACCCTTCCCCGGAATCGGGAGGAAATCACGAACTTGTTTCGTCCCCGGGAACGCGGGAACTCAATTCCCCTTCACTGCCTTCTCCCGCGCCTCGCGATTCTTCCGGATGCGCTCGAGAATGAGCGCCTCCTTCGCCTTGGCGTGATCGGGAATCTCGGCCGGCTCCACGGTCTCGTGGCCGATGTCCTCGTCGGGACCGATCGTCCGCAACCGGAGGGATCGATACCAGACCGGGTCGCCGTGGTCCTGCAGGGAAAGAAACGCGCCGCGGGCCGAGAGGTCTCCCCCTCGTTGGCCGAGGAGTTCGACATTGGCCTTCCAGCGCGGATCAGCGTAGTCGAAATCGATGACCTTCTCCCCGTTGAGCCAGTGCTGAATCACCGTGCCCTTGCCGACGATGCGGGCCTCGTTCCACTCGCCGACCGGCCGGGTGGCGTCCTTGGACGGAGCCATGCAGAAGTAGAGCGAGGCGGCGCTGGTGCGGGGGTTCAGGCCGTCGGAGTGCTTCTGGTTGTCGAGGATCTGGTACTCGTACTGACCCGGCCGGTAATAGACGCCGCTGTTGCTGCGTTCGCCGACCTTCCACTCGAAACGGAGTTCGAAATCGTCGGGTATCGGCTGGCCCTTCCAGACAAGCGAACCACCCTTGCCCTTGCGGGCGATGACTCCGTCTTCGACTACCCAGTTGCCGTCCTGCTGCCAGCCGTCCAGCGATTGACCGTCGAAGAGCAGTTCGAAGCCGGCCTTCTTTTCTTCCTCGGTAAGAGAATTCGGTTCCGCCACGGCGTGCGGAACCAGGCCCGTGAGACCCAGCACGATCGCCACCACCACGAAGGAAAATGCGCGAATAGTTTTCATGATTACTTCATCACGTATAACGGATAGCCCCCCATTCTGTCAGACTTTTTTGCGAATTCTTTGGGATTCTCCGTTCCTGTCACCCTCCTACTTTGGCTTTGTCTTCGCGGGAGGAATCCGCCAGATTGACGGTCATGAAAAACCTCCCGCTGCGCCTTTTCCTCGTCCTCGTTCTCGGCGCGATCACCGCCGCTTCCTCGCGGGCGGCGGATCATCCCGATGTCCTCTTCATCGCCATCGATGATCTCAACGACTGGACCAGCGCCCTCGGCGGTCACCCCCAGGCAAGGACGCCGAATCTCGACCGTCTCATGGCCCGCGGCGTCACCTTCACCAACGCCCACTGCACCGCGCCCGCCTGC
>JAUIGT010000073.1 GCA_030432615.1 Verrucomicrobiia bacterium | reverse complement strand
GTGCTGGAACCCCAGACGAGCGCTCCGCTGGCCAAGGTGCTGGCGGCGGAATTCGCCGCGACCGATCCCGTGCAGGTCATTCGGACCGCCAACCACCTGGAAATCGAGACCGGCATGCGTCTCGTTGCGGCCCACTGCTGGAACGAGATGAAGAAGGGAAATCTGGAGCCCTTCCGCGCGACCTGGGAAAGCATCGCCTCCGCCCCGGGCAGCAGCACCTATCGCAACGAGGCCCGGGAAGAAATGGCGCGATTCATCTGGTTCACCCTGCGTCGCAGCGCCTTCACCATGCCGTCCGAAGAACTCGCGCCGGTTCTCGAAGCCTGTCAGTTGGTCATGGAATCCTACGATGCCAACCAGACCCACTTCACGGATCACGACGCCCTCGTCGCAGCCTGGGTGGTGGCGGCCAGTCTGGCCGGGAAAACCGACGAGGCTCGCCGGTGGCTCGCGGATCTGCACCTGGAACAATTCGACAAGGGCAAGCTCCTGACCTCGATGGACACTCATCACCAGGCCCTCTTTCCCACCCTGACGCAGATGCTGAAAACCGGGGCGCCGAAAGATTCCTCGCCGACCGAATTGCGACAGCGCGTGTTGATCGACTTTTTCGGCAATCCGCTGATCCAGTCGAGTTTCCTCCAGGCGGCGCCGATGAAGAACAATCTCTTTGCGGAGATCGTGAAGCGGAAGATCCTCACCAGGGCGCAGCTCCTGGAAATCGATGAAGAGTTGCACCGATCCTGGTCGCGGGGCGGGCGGGCCGCCATCGAGTTGCGGGAATTCGCCAAGGCCGAGAACGATCTCGAGCGGCGCCTGCGATGGAGCGCCCGGGTGACCGAGGAACTGACCGATCGGACGCCAACCACTCAGCGCGTCGATGCGCTCCTTCATCATGCCGAGGCACTCCTTGCCGCGGATCGAAAGTCGGAGGCGAAGGAAGTCCTCGCGAAACTTCCACCTGAGCCCGGTCAAGTCGGACGGCTGGAGAACCTCCGGAACAAGCTGCCGTGATTTCATCCCCGCCTTGACTTCGGCTACCGAATCGAATGATACTCACCTCCAAACGTCGTTCCTGTCCCGGCCCCGACCGGGCGCCACCCACGTCCCCGCCTGCCGCCATGAGTGCCCCGTCCAAGATCGAAGGATTCGTGAATGCCGTTCGTGGACGGCTCAACCGGTTCCGGCTCGCTGATTCCTTTTTCCACGCCCTGCTCGCCGGCGCCGGGGTGCTGCTGCTGATTTCGCTGGTCTTCGTGCTGCGCGGCTACGCCGTGCCCCGCGGTTGGTATCTGGCCTTGCCGGTGGCGATTCTCCTCGGAACGGGAATCACTTGGATGATCCGACGGCGCAATGCGGAGCAGGCGGCGAGATTCGCGGACGGGTTCTTCGGTCTGAAGGACGCGATTTCCTCCTACTGGCATTTCCGCAACCAGCGTCGCGAGGGAGCGGTCTACGCGCTCCAGGGGGAGGCCACTGCCGCCCGGGTGGATCAACTCGATCCGGAATCGGTGACCTACCATTGGCCGCGCCGGCTCCTTGTCACCACCACGGCACTCGTCGCCCTCTGCACGGTCCTGGCCTTCAAGAAAGCGTCACCGCAAGTCGTCGAAAAGATGCGGGTCGCCGAAGAGACGGCGGCCAAGACCGAGGAGATCAACGAGCACCTCGAGGAGGTCATCGACGAACTGGAAAAGGCGACCGAGGACGATGAAGAGCTGTCCGAACTCGATCCGGATCAACTGCGCGAGTGGGTGGCTGAATTGAAGAACACCGAGAATCGCGAGGACGCCATGCGCCAATACGCGGAGCTGGAGCGGAAGCTGCAGGAGGCGGCGCGGCGGCTCGACCAGCGCAAGAACGAGCAGATTCTCGCCAAGGCGGCCGAGGAGTTGCAGAAAGCGGAGGAACAGGAACCGCGAGCGCTCGGCAAGAAACTGGCGGAGAAAAAATACCGCGAGGCGGGCGAGGATCTGGAAAATCTGAGTCCCGAGGAGATGAAGCCCGAAAAGCTCAGCGAACAGCGCAAGGAACTGGCCAAGCTCAAGTCCGCCGCTCAACGCATGGCCGCGGCCGCGAAGGCGGCCAACCGGTCGGGTTCCTCCAGCAGTAGCGCGGCGCCTTCGGAATCGGGCAGCTCATCGGAAAGCCAGGGGTCGAAATCCTCCTCCGGTGGTGGTGGGGAGTCGGGCGGCCAGGGGGGCGCCGGCAGCAGCGGAGAGGGGATGGAGGACCAGCTCGCTCAACTCGACAGCGCCGTCAAAGGCCTCGACAACGCCTTGAAGAATGCGGAGCGGGAAATGAGCCAGACGGGCCAGTGCTCGGCCAAGACCGGCGGCCAGTGCGAGAGCCAGCGACAGGCCGTGCTCACCCAGTTGCGGAAACTGAACCAGAGCCTCTGCAAGGTCGGTTCCAGCAGCAAGTGTCAGTCACGGCTGCTGTCGATGTGCCAGAAGCTGGGACAATGTCAGGGTTATCTCTGCCAGTCGCAGTTCAGTTCGTTGGGCCAGTGCATGGGCTCCAAGCCCGGCGGGAAGAAGGCCGGCAACGGCAGCGTGGAGTCACGCCGTGATCCGCTCGCCGACACGCCCAGCAGCGGGCAGTTGACCCAGCTTCAGGGCACCAAGGGCCAGGGGCCGAGCGTTTCCACGGTGGAGGCCGCTGACGATGGCGACGGTGTGGCCACCCGGCGTGGATCGGCCAAGCAGCGCGAGTTTCAGCATCAGCTGGAGTCCTTCGTCCAGCGCGAGGATGTGCCCGCCGATGTGAAGGAGGGGGTGAAGGAATACTTCAAGCAGATTCACCAGTCGGAATCCGCGGAGCAGTGACCTCTGGGCGGAAGCGTTCGTTTTTCCTTTCGGATCGCGACGTTTTTGCCTAACAAACCCTCTTTAGTCGTCGTTCCAACCCTGTTCACTTCGCGTTCGATTCCATGCCCGCCACCGAAGCTCCCGCCTCCGCCACTCCCGCCGAATTCAAGGAACGCGCCGAGGCGTTTCGGGAGACCTTCGAGAAAGTCCGGGGCGAGATCGCCAAGTTCATCGTGGGGCAGGAAAAGATCGTCGAGGACGTCCTCATCGCCATCATCTGCGGTGGCCATGTGTTGCTCGAAGGGGTGCCGGGACTGGGAAAGACCGCCCTGGTGAACACGATTTCCCGGGCGTTGCATCTCCATTTCCGTCGGGTCCAATTCACGCCGGACCTGCTTCCCGCCGACATCACCGGCACCCAGATTCTGCTGGAGCGCGACGGGAAAAAGGTCTTCGATTTCCAGCAGGGCCCGGTTTTCACCAACATCCTGCTGGCCGACGAAATCAACCGCGCCACGCCGAAGACGCAGTCGGCGCTGTTGGAGACGATGCAGGAAAAATGCGTCACCGTGGCCGGGCAGACCCATTCGCTGGAGCTGCCGTTTTTCGTGTTGGCGACGCAGAACCCGATCGAGCAGGATGGGACCTACCCGCTACCCGAAGCGCAGCTCGACCGCTTTTTCTTCAAGCTCTTCGTTGAGGTGCCGACGCATGACGAGTTTGCCGAAATTCTCAATCGCACCGGTGGTTCCCACGTCCCGGAGATCGCGGCGGTGGCGGGAGCGGACGACATTCTCTCCATGGGCGAACTCCGCAAGGAGGTGCTGATCGATGACGAGGTGCAGCAATACCTGGTGCGCGTGGTCCTGGCCACTCATCCGGAGAATGAGCACGCGCCGGACGCGGTGAAAAAGTACGTCCGTCACGGCAGTTCCCCGCGGGGCGCCCAGGCGATTCTCGCCGCTTCGCGGGTCTGCGCGCTGCTCGACGGACGCTTCCACGTGGCTCGGGAAGACATCGACCGGATGGCGGTCCCGGCCCTGCGGCACCGCATCATCCTTTCCTTCGAGGGCGAGGCCGAGGGCAAACGACCCGACGAGGTGCTGCGGGAAGTGGTCGCAGCGGTCCGCTGAGCGGGAGGGAGGAGAAAGAGGGGAGTGAGAAAAACGCAGGAAGGAAGGATCGCCGTTTCGAACCCACCACCCGGACCGACGATGCTGTTCACCGATCCCGTTTTCATTCGCCGTCTGGAGTCGCTCTACCTCCTCGCCCGCAAGGTGCTGGGCGGCTCGCTGCAGGCCGATCGCAAGACGACCCGGAAGGGCGCCGGCATTACCTTCGCCGACTACGCCGAATACCGACTCGGGGACGACTTCCGATCCATCGACTGGCGAATCTACGCGAAGTTCGAGTCGCTCATCATCAAGCTCTTCGAGTTGGAGGAAGACGCCACCATCTACCTGCTGGTCGATTCCAGTCGATCGATGGAAAGCAAATTCCGTTATGCCCGCGAGTTGGCGGCGGCACTCGGCTACATCGCGCTCAACAGCCTTGACCGGCTCTGCGTCTACGGCATGGCCGACACCCTGCGACCGGTGCTCGATCCCTGTCGGGGACGCGGCAAGGCGATGAGTTTTCTCCAATCGCTGGAGGAGATGGAGACCTTCGGTGGTGACACCGACTTCACCACCTGCGCGCGCGAGTTCCAGGCGCGTCGCAAGCGCAAGGGACTGGTCATCGTGATCTCGGATTTCCTTTTTCCCGAGGGCTTCGATGCCGGACTGAAGTACCTGCAATGGCATCGGCACGACCTCTTCTGTCTCCAGGTGCAGGACGACACCGATCGCAAGTGCGACTGGAAGGGCGACGTCACCCTCCAGTGCGTGGAGACCGGCCAGACGCGGCGCCTCACGGTGAGCCCGACCGAGGCCCGCGCTTACGAGGCGGCGGTGGTGGAGTGGAACGAGGAACTGAAACAGTGCTGCGCCCGACGCAGCATCGGACTGGCTTCGACGGGGCCGGAGATACCCTTTGACGTGGTGATCCAGGAAATCCTCCGCCGGGGCGGTTTGGTGGCCTAGCAGCAGACGTCCGATGACCTTTCTCGCTCCCGCTTTTCTCTGGTCCCTGCTGGCCCTGCTGCCGCTGGCGGCGGTCTACCTGCTGAAAGTGCGCCCGCGAAAAAAGGCGACGACCGCCTTTTTCCTCTGGGACCGGGTTTTCAGCGAGAAACGGGCGACTTCCCTGTTCCAACGCCTGAGGGACGCGCTTTCGTTGCTCCTGATGGCGTTGGCTTTCGCCGCGCTCGCCCTCGCCCTGGCGCGACCGGAGTTCACCGACGACGAACGCAAGGACCTGGTGCTGGTCGTCGATCGGTCCGCGTCGATGACTGCTGAGGAGGGAACCGGCACTCGGCTGGAGGCGGCGAAAAAGGCGGCCCGGCAGATCGTGGCGGCCCTCGACGGAAACCAGCGGGCGGCGGTGGCCTCGGTGGGGAACGAGTTGACCTTTCACTCCCACCTCAGCCGCAGTCCCCGCGAACTGCTCGATGCCATCGATGCGATCGGGGAGAGCGCGTTTCCCATGCAGAGTGAGGTCCTACGATCCCTGGGCGAGGACGCGCATTGGGGCGAAGACCACCGGATCCTGCTGCTCAGCGACGGTAGCTTCGAGGGCGTCGAGGCCTTGCCGGAATCGATCGAGTTTTACAAAATCGGTTCGCCGGTCGGAAACGTGGGCATCGTGGCCGCCGACCTCCGTCGGCAACCGGACGGGTCGTTGGGGTTCTTTTACCGGATCGCTTCCTCGTTCCCGGAAAGCGTCACCGGCGATCTGCTGCTGAAACACGCCGACGAGGGCGACCGCATCTACAAGCTCATCCCGCTGGAGATCGCGACCGGAGTGAACGACGCCGAAGTCTTTTCCCTCGCCGACGCGCCGGCGGGTCGCTGGGTGGCGGAACTGGATCTCGCGGACGGCGACGCCTTTTCCTCCGATGATCGCGCCTGGATGACGGTTCCCGAGGCGCGCCCGGTTCGGGTGAAGGTGGCGACGGCTGACCGGTTCTTTTTTGAGACTTCGGTGCTGGCGTTCCAGCGTGGCTCCGGCCTGTTGAACCTGGTCGAGGACGATCCCGAGATCACGATCGAGAAGGGAACTTCTTCGGGTTCCGGCGACGCAGTGGTGATCTTCACTCCCGAGGGCGAGTCGCCCTGGTGGGACAGCGTCGGCGATGAGGTGGGCGTGCTCCTGCCGCGCGTGCTGATTGACGACCATCCTGTGATTCGCCTCCTCGATCCCTCGGTCCTGGTTTTTGCCGGCGCTCGCGAGATCACGCCTCCGGCGGGTTCGCTGGTGCTGGTGGAGTCGGAGAGCGGGGTGCCGCTGATCTATCGGACCATGCGGGAAGGCCGCGGCGCGGTGGTGGTGAATCTCGACCCGGTCGCTTCGGAGTTCGTGCTCTCGGCCTGGTTCCCGGTGCTGATTCACGGCGCCGCCACTCACCTGGCGGGACGCGACGACGAACCGGCGGCGGTCTATCGTCCCGGCGATCACGTGCCGGTGCCTGGCTACCGCGAGGGCTCGACCGCGACGGTGACGCTGCCGGATGGGACGACCGCGCTGGAGGTCAGCGCCCCCGAATTCGGACCGCTGGCGGCGCTCGGATTCTATGACATCGAAGGGCGCGCCGGCACCTGGAGCATGGGGAGTTCCCTGGTCACGAAAACCGAGAGCCTGCTCGACAACGCGGCGGTCACGGCCACGGCGGGACCGGTTTCCCGGGGGCAGTCGCCTTCCTATTGGCTCATCGTTCTCGCCCTGCTGGTGCTGGTGGCGGAGTCGGTGCTCTATCACCGGCGCAAGGTGGGCTGACGGACGATCGAAGCAAATTCATGGAATTCGCCAACCTCCAGTCCCTGCTCTGGCTCCTGCTCCTCCTGGTGCTGGGCGCGGGACTGTGGTTTTCGCTCGTCGATCGGCCGAATCTGTTGAAGTTCGGTTCCTTCGCCCTGCGCGCGCTGGGAATCGTCCTTCTAATCCTGGCGCTCAGCCGACCGTTTTGGAAAGACCGTGGTGAGGAGGCCCATGTCGTCTTCCTCGTCGATCTCTCCGAATCGGTGGACCTCGACGCGGCGGAGACGGCGGTCGGCGAGATCGATCGGGTCATCGAAGCCCTGGAGCCGGGGGACAGTTGGTCGCTCTTCGCGGTCGGCGACGGCGTTCGCGCTTTCGAGACGCCGGCGGCCCTGAGCGAGTTGGTGGGAAGTTGGAAAAAGGGCGTGGCCGACGACCGGTTTCGGGCTGGCTCCCGTCTCTCGGACGCGATGCTGAGCGCGCGCCTGGCCTTTCCCTCGGGAAAATCGCGGCGCCTGGTGCTGTTTTCCGACGGACAGGAAACGGTCGATCGGGATTCGCTGGCGGACGCGTTGGAAACGCTCGGTCGCGAGCGGGTCGATGTCCGCTTTCGTCCCATAGAGGGACTGCGGGAGCCGGAGGCGGCGGTCGTCGCGATGGAGCCGTCGAGTCCTTTCGCCTACGAGGGCGAGATGGTGCGGATGAATGTCACCGTCGCCGCCAACGAGCCGATGAAGGCGAAGCTGCGCTTGTTGCATCGGGGCGTGGCGGTGCGCGAGGTGCCGGTCGATCTCGAGGCGCGGCCCGACAACCGGTTTCCCGTCGATGTCGCCATGAACACGCCGGGCCCGAGCGTGTGGACGGCGGAACTGTTGCCGGCGGCGGATCATTTTCCCATCAACAACCAGCTGGCCACCACCGTCCAGGTGCGGGGGCAACCGCGCGTGCTTTTCCTCCACGAGGATCCCCGGGAATTGCGCCCGCTCTCGAGAGCCCTCGAGGAGCAGGACATCGAGGTCGAGGCCCGGGGCCGGAGCGGCCTGCCGGAAGCGATGGAGGAGCTGCTCGCCTTCGACGCCATCGTCCTCGCCGATGTCCCCGCCACCGACCTGAGCGTTCGTCAGATGGAACACCTCCAGCGTTATGTCGAGGACTTCGGCGGTGGCCTGGTGATGATGGGGTCCGACAACTCCTTCGGTCTCGGCGGCTACTACAAGACGCCGGTGGAGGAAGTGCTGCCGCTGACCTCGCGATTCGAGAAGGAAAAGGAAAAACCGTCGCTGGCCATGGTGCTGGTGATCGACAAATCCGGTTCGATGCAGGGGCTGCCCATTCAACTGGCCCGCCAAGCCGCCAAGGCCGCGGTGGAACTGCTCGGCGGGCGCGACCAGATCGCGGTGATCGGTTTCGACAGTCAGGCCCAGATCGTTTGCGAGATGCGATCGGCGGCCGACCGGCTCGCGGTGCAGGGATCGATCGATTCACTGGAAGCAGGCGGCGGCACCGACGTCTACCCGGCCATGGCCACGGGTCGGGAGATGCTGGAGACCGCGCCGGCCCAGGTGAAGCACATGATCATTCTCTCCGACGGCCAGACCCAGCCCGCCGATCACCTGGGGCTGACCCAGGCGATGGCCGATGGCGGGATCACCGTTTCCACCGTGGCCCTCGGACAGGGCGCGGCCCGAGAGTTGATGGCCTCGATCGCCGAGATCGGGCGGGGACGTTACTACGAGACGATGGACCCTGCCTCGGTGCCGCAGATTTTCACGAAGGAAACGATGCAGGCGTCGAAGTCGGCCATCAAAGAGGATCTCTTCGGCGTGGTCGCGGCGGGGGATCATCCCGTGTTGGCCGGATACCAGGAGGCCGACCTGCCCTTTGCGCTGGGTTACGTGATGACCGAGCCGAAGCCGACCGCGCAGGTGTTGCTGGTGGCCGAGACCGGCGATCCGCTGCTCGCCTACTCGCGATTCGGGCTCGGCGTCGGGCTGGCCTACACCTCCGACCTGACCGAGCAGTGGGGTGGAGAATGGTTGGCCTGGGGCGACTGCGGAAAATTCTGGGCGCAGGTGTTTCGCGGCGTGGTTCGGAAATCCGACGCCGAGGGGCTGGTCGCATACGCCGTTGCGAATGGAGATCGTTGGCGGATCGACATCGCCCGCGATGACCTGAACCACATGCCGGTCGCCGGGGTGAATTGGGAGGCGACGATGCTCGACGAAAACGGGGTGACCACACCAGTGGAAGTGGAGGAAGTCGGCTTGGGTCGATATCGGGCAGAGGTGCCCATCGCCGAACGCGGTGATGTGAGCCTGCGATTGCATGATCGCGATTCGGACAAGCTCAAGGTACTCCATCGAACGGCGGACTACCCGGTGGAGTATCGCCTGGCCAAGGATTTGCCGTCGAGTCTGGACGGGCTGCCGCGTTTCGAGCTGGCTGCGGTGAGGGCGGGACTGCAACCGGAGTCGAGGCATCGCGCCGTCTTTCACTGGTTCGTCTTCGCGGCTTTCGTCTGCCTGCTGGGCGGGATCGTGCTGCGGCGGGTTTGACGATCACTGGGAGTGCGGGCGTCTCGCCCGCCCCGCAGCCAAGAGAAGGTGCGCGACGATCCCTCGTCGCCCCGATCCGACTGGGGCGAGCAGGGTTACTCGCGCCCCGGCGCTGGGATTGAAGCGGGCGAGACGCCCGCACTCCCAGTAGGCGATCAGCCCGCTTTCTCGCGGAGTCCCGCGATGGTGTTCCGGAGTCCGCCGGACAGCCGTTCGATCTCAACGGCTTTCCCGAGATCATCAATAGCGGCGGTCGCGTCGGATTTGCGGTCCGCCTTGAGAAGCAGCTCCACTTTCCTCAAGGCGATGCGCGCAAAGCGTTCGGTCGCCTTGGCCGGATCGCCGCAGTCCTTCAGCCCCTGGTCGCACCAGTCCACGGCTTGGTCGATGTCTCCCTGCTTCGCGAAGGCTTCCGCGATTTCGATCGCCGCCCAGCCGCCCCGCGGGTGGAGTTTGGCCAACTTCGCTCCGCCTTCGCCCCGCAGCTGTTCCGGCAAGAGCAGTTCCTGGGTCGTGAGACGCTGGAACAGGTCATTGGGCATGCCGAAGGCGTCTCGGATTCCGGGATCGTCAAAGACGACCAGAAGGGTGTGTAGTCGTTCCTCCGGCGTGGCGCGGATGGCTTCGTTGGGCACCTTCACCTTGAGCGTCTGCACCAGGATGCGCAGAAAGGTGTTTTGATCGCCCTTGACAGCGTCGCCGCGGCGCTTGGCGCGATTCTCATCGAGTTGCTCTCGCCAGGCGGACAGCTCCGCCTCCTTTCCGGCGAGCACGGTGGCCACCAGGTGCGCCGAGACGAGCATATCCAGATTCCTGTGCTGGAAGATATCATTCTTGGTTCCGGTGATCAGTTTGCCGAGAGCCTCCGAGTAGGCAGCGAACTCTTCGGGCTTGGCGGTCGGCTTTCGGAACATGAGCGAATCGATCAGCCTTGCGGTGAAGTGTTCCAGGGCTTCCCTTCGATAGTAGCTGTCGTTCGTCGAATTGTTGGCGGCTTCGATCATGTCTTCGACTACCGACAAGTCGCCCTCGCGTAGCTGGAGCGCGGCGAAGGCCGCCAAGGGGCGCGAGCCGTGTTCGATCTTCTTGTAGTTGTCGAGGGCGAGCAGCGCCCGGGTCCTTCCGGGACGATACCACTCCTTCCACTGTTTCCAGATGACGCCTGCGGGCCCGTCGATGGCGGCGATCTGTTGCAGCGACTTGTCCCGCAGCAGGGACCCGCGTCCCGAGGTGCCGAAGTCCACGGCGGCGAATCGCTTGGCGGCATCGGCGATCCGCGGTCCCCGAAGCGGGTAGGTGGCGTCGGCTTCCTGGTCCTCGGGTTTCGGGTCGAGCGCTCCGACGAGAAGGAGTTCGGCGAAGAAACGCATGCCGGGATTCTCGATCGTCTCCAGGAATTCGGGGAGGCGTTCGTGGAGTCGCTGCGAATAGCGGGCTTCGAAGCGATTTCCCGGAACGTAGTCGTCGGTGATGTCGTACCATTCGAACTCTTTCTCGAGGATCTCCCTGGCCTGGTCGTAGCTTCCGTTTTCCACCAACGTGAAAAAGGTGCGGGTCTCGTCGTCGAGCCGGTCGTAGGTGAACCGGTCCGCGAAGAATTCCTTCACCGCCTCCGAATCTCCGCGCCGCAGCTGGACGTTGAGCATCGCGAGCATCGACTCGGTGGGTGGCCAGAAGGCGGGGCCTTGTCGATAGGGACGTTGATTGTGCCGATTGACGAGAACCCAGCCCTCGTGCAGGCGCCGGGCGATGTCCTCCCACTCGGCCGTTTTCTCCAGTCGGTTGAAGGGGGTGGCTACGTAGAAGGCGGTCCAGTGGTGGAGTGGCGCCTCGGCCAGCAAGCCGTCTGCGAGCAAACGGGCACACAAGAGCACGGTGCCGGGTTCGAGCTTCCGGTGGGGATCCGAGTCGCAGAGTTCGAAGATCATGCCGAGCCGCCACGAGAGCGGCAGCTCCTCGTCTTCGAGATGCCGGCGGTAGTGCGGCTGCCAGCTGTCGAGATCGGAAACCCGTGGCCAGGTTTTCCGGATGGCGGCATTCTTATGGGATTGGAGACCGAGTCTCGCGCCCATCGCGAACTCCCGCGCCATCGTCGCCCAGGGCCGGTCACTCTCGGCCCGGTCGTCCGCCCATTCGATGAGGCCTGGAATCTTGTCGAAGGGCTGGGTAAAGGCGAACTCCATGAAGTGGAATCCCATCCCGAACATCGAGCCCTCGCCGCATTGCTCGTGAAGTCGCGTGGCGATGGAATCCAGCGCCTCGTCCCGACGCGCGTAGCCTCCGGCCTGCTCGAAAGCATCGCGAATGTCGGGTCCGAAATTCAGTCCGCCGCAGTGGGGGACAAGCTTGTTCTTCGTTTCCCGGCGGACGACCCGCTCGTGAAAGGCGATTCGATCCAGGCTACTGCCGTGGGTGTCGGTGACGAGTTCGATCAGCAGCCGCGTGGCGGTGTTCCAACCGGTGTAGGCGTATTCGTTCCATCGACCACGCCCGATCTTGCGGTCGATGAGATCGACGCCGTGCCAGTAGAGTTTCATGGCGAGGTCCCAATCCTCCGCCGCCCACAGCGGCGCCATAACGGAGCCCAATTCTCGCGCGACGTCGTCGATGCTGTTCAACTCGTCGGGCAGGTTGGTGAGGGTGAGAAATTCCTCCGCCAACTCCCGCTGGCTCTTGGCGCGCTCGGTGCCAAGCAGGTCGAATACGGCCCGGGCATCGTCGCCGAACACGGCGAAGTCGGCACCGCCCTTGCCATAAATCCCCCCGACGAAGGCGGCCAGATCCGATCGGGAGGCGTCCGTCATCTCCGATTCGATTTCCTTTCTCTGGTCGCCGAGGTATGCCGCCACCGTCATCTTGGGATTTCCCGAAAGGAAAGCCGCCACCAGGCCGCCGCCGAACGTGGCGGATTTCTCCGCGGCGGATTGCACGGCGGACTTGGACGCCGGAGCGTCTTTGATCGCCTCGAGGCACTGTTCCAAGGCGGTGCCGTTTCCGGTGATTACCGATCGGAAGTTTCCGGCATCGGCGAAAAAGGGAGCGCCGGAAAAAATGCGCGCCGCCAGTTCGGGATCGCTCGACAGGCGTGGGGTGGCCAGGTTGGTGAGCAGGGTCTGGCTGGTGATCTGTTGATTGGTATCGAGTTTGTTTCGATCGAGGAAGTCGGCGACCTGGAAGGCGACTCCGGGATTCCAGCACAACTTCTTGAGCAGTGCGGCAAAGGCCGCGTGGCGAGGATCGGGGTAGCTGCCTTGGTTGGCCGCGTCGGGAGCGCGGAAGGTGCTCCACTGGTCGCGTTCTCCCAGAATGGAGGTGGTCAGTTTTTCCAGGTAGGCCAGCGAGGTCCCGGGATCGGTCTCCGTGGCGATACGTTCGTAGTAGTTGATTGCCAGGATCGGGCCGAGCGACACGTTTGAACCCGCGAGGTCCAGGGTCATCGCCTCGAAATCGAAATCCACCAGATTGAAGGCCCGGCGCGCCTCCCAGATGGCGAGGACCTTGGGCGCGCGCGCCAGCGACGCGACGGATGCCTGGGGACCCTGCCCGTAGCTTCGAACGTTGGTGTCGTTGAGATAGCGTTTCGCGGCGGCGCTGAATTCTTCGGGAGTTCCCCAGGCGAGTTGCTTGAAGAGTGTGGCGTCCTCGATCATCTGTCGGTTGCTGGTCTGGCGAACCTGCTTCATGACGGATTCCGCCAGTTCGCGATTTCGTTCCATGGCGCTGTGCCAGAGCAGCAATTCTTCCGGCCACCATGGAATCAGATCCGGTTGGTTGGAAAATCTCGAGCTGTAGGTGGTACCGGAGAACGGGATTCCGCGCGGAGCGTCGGCGATCGTGCCGAGCGCTTCGGTGGCGAGATCGGCGAGGTCTTTGACGGACCGGGCGCCAGCCCCGGATTCGTCCAGTGCGACGGCCGCGTACCAACCGAACCCGATTCGGGCCAGTTGGGGAGAACGCATCATGGCGCGACAGAGTTCCTGGTGAACCTGCCGCCGCCGCGCGTCCCAGCTTTTCACCGCGGTGACGGCTTCGGTTGGCATTTTCCAGGTGCTGTGGGGATTCATGTCGTAGTAGAGCCCCCGGAGAAAGCGATCGTTGTTGCCGAAGACCTGTTCCGCCACCTGCCAGCGCCCCTGGTAGTCGAGCCAGCTCAGATCGGCGCGTTGGAGATCGGACTCGTCCATCGATTCCAACAGACTCGCGTAGGCCCGGGCCTGGTTGAGATTGGCTTCGAGTTCGGCCTCGCCATCGCGGGAACGTTGTGAGTTGGCCGCATTCCGCACGGTCTGCACGACATTGCCCAGTGAGTGAAGGTCGCGGGCGGGAAGTTTCGCCAGATGATCGCCGGCCTCGGCTGGATCGGTGATCACAAGGAGGGCGGCGATACGCAGGTCGATCCCCGGGCGCTTCCGGTCACCCAACTCCGCCATGCCTTTTCGATAGTGCGTCAGGGCTTCTTCGAGATTGCCCAGCGTTTCCTGCCAGGCGGCCCACTCGAAAAGCTCCGCCGGGCTCGCTTCGTCCCGAGGTAGAAGCTCTTTTTCGATCGTCTGCGTCAATCGGGGCTCGGTCTTCAGGAAGCGGACAAAGTTTCCGAATCGGTAGTCGAAATTCGATACCGAAATTCCGCTGGCGATCGGCTTCAAGGCGGCCCGAACCGTTTGCAGGGTGAGTTTTTCCGCCTGTTCGCGCTCGCCCTTCTCAAGCAATTGTCGAATGCGGTCGTCTAACTCCTGCGGCGTGGCGGATGCCGGACGACTGACGGAAATCATCGACGCCGGAAGCGGCGATGATTGGGTGAGCCGTTCGAAACGCTTGGCCGCTTCATCCAGCCCGAGGTCGGTCAACGCCGAGGCGATTTCCACCCGATGCTGCGCCGAGAGCTGTCCGTAACGAAGTCGCAGGGCGGCATCCCGGGCGATTCGAGTGATCGGAGAATCGTCCTTCCGATCTGTGATGGCCCGGGCGTAGGCGACGATGGCGCCGTCGATTCGTTGCCGGGTCTCGCGCGGCATCGGCCGATTGCGGACCGCGTCGAGAAGCTCCACCGCCCTGGCGGGATCTTCCCCGGTATCGCCGAACCAAGCCGCGGCCAAATAGTGGTTCCGAAGCGCATCGGGATCGGTCGGGTCCGTGTTCTCCACGATCTTTTCGATCTCGGACTGGATTCGATCGTTCGCGAGTCCGGCATGGGCGATCAGGGTTCGAAGCACCGGGTCGGTGGTCCGATCGATCTCCTCGAGGATTGTCAGCGAAGGAAGCGGGGTTGATGCTCCGTAGTTGGGGATCTGGACGAAGTGGATGAGAATGTTGCCCGGGTAGTCGGGCAGATCGAGGGGAGGAAAAGCGATCGCTTGAATGAGGGGCTGATCGCGATTGAGCCAGGGAAACTGTCGCATCAACAGGCTGGAACCACTGGCGGATCCCATCCGGGGACGAGCCTGTTCAAAGCGCTCTGCCTCGGCATCCAGGTAATCCACCAGTTTGCGAAGCGATTCCTCGTGGCGCAAGGCGCCGCCGAACTGGTCCGATGGCAGGAACGTGTTCGCGATGGTGGACTTCCCGGTTCGGAGGGCTTCGTCCCGATTCCTCTCAGACCAGGTTCGAAATTGGTTCAGAAGCGGCTCCCGGATGTCGGGTGCCAGGTGGGGTGGTGCGGACTGGTTGTAGGGAAATCGTCCCGCGATGGTCAGTCCGACTGCGAAGAGGGTGTGACCCGATGGTTCATCGATCGGGAGGCACTCCTCCATGGCTTTTTTCAGCAAGTCGGAACCATCCTCCCTGCCCGAGGCCGCGGCGTATACGCCCGCGGCGAAGGCCAACTCCGGATAGTCTCCCTTCAACTTCTCGTAGCAACGCGCCATGAGCGCTTCGTCAATGGACGCGGCGGACCGCTGGATCGGGCCCATCTGTTGAAAGACCGCCAGGCTGAAGAGCATCAAGTTCTCCGGCTGCTCATCGAGCAACTCGGTGGGAAACGGCAGGTCCGATCGATACTGTTCGGAGAAGGGAAAGCGCAGAGCGATTACGGCTTCCTCCAGTCCCCGACGTCCGAGTTCCGCGCCAAGTTCGGACAGTTCCTCCTCGGGCATCGATTGGGCCAGGCCGCGGAGGTGAGAGACCGCGTACTGGTGGGCGGACTCGAGCGTCGTGGGCAGATTGATCAGCTGGACACCCGCCGTGCCCGGACCGTAGGAAGTGCGATAATTGATCTGCCCTTGCTGGAGCAACTGCCGATAGCGAAACGCGTCACTGTAGCTGAGGAAGCCCATCAGCGTCATCAGGCGGGGAGGAAGGTCCTTTCCTTGGAACTCTTGCGCGGAGTTGTTTCGGTTGAGGGCGAGGGTTGTCGGCTTCGCGATTTCGTGCTCCCAGGAGGCCAGTTCCAGGAACGCCTCGCGCGCGCGCTCGATTGCCCCGCTTTCCGTCAGGGCCACTGCTCGCAGGTAGGCCACCCGGTAGTCTTCGGGAAATTTTTCCAGATACGGCTCGAGAAACTGCGCGGCCCGTTCCCAGCCACTCCGGGCGATCATGGCATCGGCGAGGCCGAGGGCGGTGTCGGCATCGAGTTGTTCGCCGCCGCCGCTCAGCTCCAGGATCAGGCGATAGCCTTCCTCGTCGTCTCCGTAGCGCATTTCCAACTGGGCCATCCGTTGCCGGCTGCGTTTGGTGGAATCGATCGCCGCGGCGGTGCGCAGCGTCTCCATGGCCCCTTCCCAGTTGCCCTGTTCCTCCTCGATTCCGGCGATCTGGTGCAGCAAGTTCACGTCCTCCGGCCGCATCCGCGCGGCTTCCTGGAGGATCTCCCGACGCGCTTCCTGATTGTAGTCCCGGCGATGGATCTCGGCGATGGCGAGCAGGGGAACGACCGAGGCGCGGTTGTTGCGCCGGCGCTCTTCGACTTTCTCCACCAGCTCCTCGATCGATCCTTCACTTCGGGCTACGGTTGCTAGGCTGCCCACCCAGCTCAACTTCTGGTCGATGCTTTCCGCCTGATCATACAGCGACCAGTAGATCTGGAGAGCGTCGTCCATGCGACCGTCCGCCTGGTAGAGCGAAGCCAGTTCCGCGCGCAACTCGTCCCGATCGTCGAACTTTCGGACTGCCGCACGCAGCGTCTCGATGGCTTCTTCGGTCTTGCCGTCGGCTTGCAGGATCGAGGCCTGCTCCAGCCACGGCTGCGTCGCGCCGGGAGAGAGTTTCTTCCACTCCTCGATCCACCGCAGCGCCGCCTCATTGTCGAGGGCGCGGCGATAGAGGCCGACCAGGTCCTGGATGTTGGCCGATCGGCGTCCGTCGGGCAGGTCGATGAGTCTTCGCTGCGCCTCGGCGGCTTCTTCCCAGAGATCACGGAGTCGGTAGAGGCGAATCCGTTGGGTGAGCGCGAGTGTCTCTCCCGAGGCGATGGGTTCCGCGAGCATCTTTTCGGCGGCCTCGTACTGACCGTCCTTCTCCAGCAGTTCGGCCAGCAGGCAGGATTGGGCCACGCTTCGCTTCGGTTTGGCGAGGTGGGCGTCACGCCATTGCTCGACCTGGTCCGAGCGTTCCAGAATCACGACCGTTTGCCGGATGGCTTCGTTCAATTCGCCGGCGTTGCCCGCCAGTGCCAGGCGGATTTCTGCCCAAGGAAGCGCTTCTTCCCAGGATTCCGCCGCGATGGCTTCCTGGAGATACTGTCCGAGAAAACCGAAATCGCCGGCGAATTCGTCGATTCGCGCCGCGAGAATGTCGAGAGCGGCTTCCCGTTCC
>JAUIGT010000661.1 GCA_030432615.1 Verrucomicrobiia bacterium | reverse complement strand
GCGCGCCATTTCGAACCCGCTATTCGACCAGGGTTCCGTACCAGGAATCGGCCGCCTGCATCAGGGTTTCCGACAAGGTGGGATGCGCATGAATGGTTCTCGCCAAGTCCTTGGCCAGCGCGCCCATCTCGATGGCGAGGGCGGCTTCGCCGATCAGTTCCCCGGCACCCGCTCCGGCGATGCCGATTCCCATCACCCGCTCGGTAGGCGATTCCACGATCAGCTTGGTGAGACCATCCACGCGATCGTTGGCGACCGCGCGACCGGACGCCTTCCAGGGAAAGATCGCGGTGCTCACCTCGATGCCACGTTCGCGCGCGTCATCCTCCATCAGACCGGCCCAGGCGATTTCCGGATCGGTGAAGACGACCGCCGGCACCGCGGCCGGATCGAAGGCAGTCGGCTTGCCGGCGATGGCTTCCACCGCGACCCGGGCCTCGTGGGTGGCGCGATGGGCCAGCATCGGTTCGCCGGCCACATCCCCGATCGCAAACAGGTGTTCGTGACCGCCCAGACGACGTTGCTCGTCCACCGGCAGGAAACCGTCCTCGTCCGGTTCGACGTCGATCTTCTCCAGTCCGAGATCGTCACTGTTGGGGCGCCGACCCACCGCGATCATCACCTTCTCGAATCTCCGACTCCGCGTCTCGCCGTCGGCATCGGCGAGAGAAACTTCGAGGCCGTGGGCATAGGGTTCCATTCCCTCGACCCGGGTGCGCAGGAGCACCTCCTCGAACGCCCCCGGCCCGTCGCCCTCGAGCCGTTCCCGCAACGGTTTCACCAACTCGGGATCGATCCCCGGCAACAGCGATCCCGTCATTTCCACCACGGTGACCCGTGCTCCCAGCGCCGCGTAGACCGTGCCCATCTCCAGGCCGATGTAGCCGCCGCCCACGACGAGCAGGGTCCGCGGAATCTCCGGCAACGCGAGGGCGTCGGCGGCATCCCAGACGGCGCTGTGCTCCTCCGGATCCATTCCGGGAAGCGTGACCGCCGATGAGCCGGTGGCGAGGATGGCATGGTCGAACTCCAGTTCCTCCGGCACCTCGCCCCCGGCGCTCTCCGAGGGCTCGATCGAAAGCGTGCGCGCATCGGAAAAACGCGCCCTTCCCTGAATTCTCTTCACCTTCCGTCGCTTCCGTCCCGAGGCGAGCCCTCCGCTCAGTCGTTCGATCACCAAGCGCGTGTGTTCACGGAGTTGGTCGATGTCGATCTTCGGTTCGGTGAAACGCACGCCGCAAGCCTCGGCGGCGCGCGCTTCGTTGATCAGCCGGGCCTGGTGCAACAGGGTCTTGGACGGGATGCAACCCTCTTGCAAACAGACACCGCCCAGCTCGGGACGCGGATCGATGAGAGTGACGTCGAAGCCGTAGTCGGCGGCGAGAAAGGCCGCCGGATAGCCGCCCGGGCCCGCCCCGATTACGGCGACGCGGGAGCCGTTCTGCTGGGAGCTGGAGGAGGAATCACTACTCATGGCGTTCTCGCTTCACACATTCAATTGCCACCGGTGCCCGGCACCTCGAGCGCCAGCCGGATCGGGTCCTCGATGGCCTCGACCAGCGCGTGGAGAAAGCGCGCCCCGTCGGCCCCGTCGATCAGGCGATGATCGAAGGACAACGACAGCGGCAAGCGCTGCCTCGGCTGGAAGCTCCCGCTTTCGACATCGTAGATCGGCTCCGTTTCCGCTCGTCCAACCCCGAGGATGGCGCCCTCGGGCTCGTTGACGATGGGGGTGAAGAACCCGGTTCCGAGTCCGCCGAGATTGGTCACGGTGAAGACGCCGCCCTGCATATCCTCGCGTTTCAGGGTGCCTTCCCTCGCCTGCTCCGCGAGCTTGCCCAGCTCCTTCGCCAACTCGGCCAGACCGAGTTGATCGGCATCGCGCAGCACCGGCACCAACAGGCCCTTCTCCGTGTCCACCGCGACCCCGAGATGGACGTAGGATTTGCGAACGACCTCGCCGTGCTTCGAATCGAAGGAGGCCGCGATCCTCGGGTGTCGCCCGATCACGGTGGCGACGATCTTGAGCAGCATCGCGGTCACCGTGAGCTTGGCTCCGGACACGGACTCGACCGAATCGCGGTAGCGCTCGCGCGCTTCCTCCAGCGCGGTGACCTCCGCTTTCTCGAACAGGGTCACGTGGGGCACGTTCGCCCAGGCCCGACTCATCGAGTCCGCCGTCGCCTTGCGGATTCCCGACAGGGAGACCCGCTCGGTCTCGCCCCACCGGGAAAAATCCGGGAGCGGTCCCGGCGGCCAGGCGCTCCCGGCTCCCGCCTTCCCACGCTCCTGCGAACGCAGCTCCCGCGCCGCCCGGGTGACATCGGTCTTCGAGATGCGTCCACCCGGACCCGAACCCTCGACGTGCACCAGATCGACCCCGATCTCGCGCGCAAAGGCCCGCACCGATGGAGAGGCAAAAACGGGAAGGGACGGACTCTTCGTTTCCTCGTTCTCCGAAGTCGATGATTTTCCCTTCTCCTGCTCCGATGATTCCGGTTCGGAACTTTCCTTCTTCGACGCCGGTTTCTCTTCTTCGGCGTCCTGATCTCCGGCGTCCCCCTGACCGGAATCCTCTTCCTGGTCCTCGTCTTCCTCCTCGTCCCTTTCCGCGGATTTCGCCTCCTTCTCCTCATTCGCTTTCTCAGCCGAATCTTCGCTCTCATCCGACTCCTCGCCGCCGCCCTCCTTCTCCCTCAACTCCGCCAGTTCCTGGCCAACCTTGACCGTGTCCCCCTCGGCGACCGAGAACTTCTCGATGACTCCGGCGGACGAAGCCGGAACCTCGAGACTCGCCTTGTCGGTCTCGACTTCGAGGATGCCCTGATCGTTCTCGACTTCGTCCCCCTCGGAAACCAGCAGCCGCAGGACGGTGGCTTCCTCGATGTCTTCGCCGAGTTCTGGAAGGGTCAGTTTCATGGGACGGGCAGAATTCGTTCAGGCGGTGGTCGGGTCGGGCTTGCCGGGATCGATCCCCAGCCGGTCCCGGGCTTCGCGCACCTCCTCCGGCTTCGCCTCTCCGGCCCGCATCAATTCGTAGAGTGCGGCGAGGGCGACATGCCGCCGATCGATTTCGAAAAAGGCACGGAGGGCCTCGCGAGTGTCG